>ONDL01000037.1 GCA_900316555.1 uncultured Eubacteriales bacterium
CAGCTGCCGTCTGCGCCGCTGCCGATACCCACAGCTTGAATTCCGCCTGTGGCAATGATCTTGCCTCCGCTGATGGTGATGGTTCCGCAGGCCGCACCGCATGAGCTTCCGATAGCGGCACAGTAACTACGGCCGATGGCAAATATGTTGCCGCGATTTCGGGATCAATCTCCATATAGAAGTTTACGCCGACGTCGCCTTCAACCGAGATTGAACGACCGACAAGCCTTGTGCCTACGCCGTCGGCATATTCAAATCCTCCGCTGATCGTTACATTCTCGGCGGGCATTGTGAGAACACCTTCATTGAGGGCACCCGCGCTTGCCTTATATCCGCTGAAGATATAGCCTTCCGGAGTATCCGGGTGGCTAAGTGTGAGCGATACTTCATCTTCCTCGCCCGCGTATCAGGTACCGTTGTACTGCAAGCCGCTGTTGTTTTTGCAAGCCGTGATACCGCTTACTTTGTATTGAGTCTCTTCGCCGCTGAGAGCAAGGGTGACGTTCTCTCCGGCGGTGACGGAGTATCCCTGCTTTCCCCGATTGTCGGAATCCTCGCCGAGCGCATAGAAGTAGTAGCTGTTGTTAACAGAAGCAATGCTTCGGGCAAACACGGCGCTGCCGGTGCCGCTGACAGTTACCGATTCAGGCGCAAAAATACTGTCGGAGATAGTGATTTGTTTGGTACGCCAGCCGACAAAGCCGCCGCAGTTGTTCGTATCAGCTCCGAGGAGACTTCCGATAAAGGCGCAGCCTTCCAGCGTGATATTGCCGCCGTTCTTGCTCTGGACACCGATAAAGCCGCCGTGTGTGCCGTCGCCTTCTACGCTGCTGTCAATCGTCACACTGCAGAGGCAGTCTGTGAGATTACATACGCCGCTTGTCTCTGCCACAAATCCTGCGGTGAACCAGATAGGCGAAAATCTCCTTTGAACGGCTCCTTTCAAAGTGAACATGGCTTCCGTCAGGGGTAAAAACGTCAAAGTTACCGAAGCACTGAACCCGAAGAAGCGCGTTTTTACGGGGAATTACGGGAAAGCGCAGATCCTCCAGCTCCGCTTTGACCTCCGCCGCCGTGACAGGCTTCATGATATATCCCGACGCTTTCATATCCATCGCGTCGCCCTTGTACTCCGAAAAGCCCGTGACAAAGATGATATTCATTTTAGGGTTGATGCCCTTAAGCGTTTTCGCCACCTCAACGCCCGTCATTCCGCGCATATGGATATCGAGAAAAGCAACGTCGCAGCCGCCGCTTTCCGCCTCGGCAATCAGCTCCCTTTGCTTGGAAAAGGTCAGGATCTCCGCCTCCGGCTTAGCTTTTTCAACCGCGAGCTGCAGCATTTTCAGAGCGAGCGGCTCATCATCAAGACACAGTATCCTCAAAGTTTTGTCCCTCCTTCGGCAAAATCACCGTGGCTGTCGTGCCCTTTCCCACGGCGCTTTCAATTTTTATCTCACCGCCGCACATCTCTTTTATGCGGCGCTTTGTATTATCCATTCCCACGTGCGTGCGCCCGTCGTCCTTTATGGGCGCCGAAACGTCAAAGCCCACTCCGTCGTCGGAAATAATCACCTCAAAAGCGGTTTCGGTTTCGCGGGTGGAGATCTTCACGGTGCCGCCGTCCTCCGCCATGCCGACGCCGTGCTTTACGGCGTTTTCCACAAGCGGCTGAATACTGAGAAGCGGCAGACGGAAATCCGTCGCTGTGATGTCATACTCGATGTTCAGCATATCGCCGAACCGCAGCTTTTCGATATACAGATATTTTTTGAGGTGTTCAAGCTCCTGTTCAAACGCGACCGGCGAGCTCTGCCTGAGCGAATCCATATTGCCGCGCAGATACTTCGCAAATGTCACCGTAGCCTCCTGAGCGGTGTCGGGATCTATCCGGCACATCATGGCGATCGACGTAAGCGCGTTGTACATAAAATGCGGCTGGATCTGGCTGACCATTACATTTACCCTTGCCTCGTAAAGTTCCTTTTCCATGGCGATATGCTCCTTTTCGCGCTTTGTCACCAGCACGCCGAACACCAGCACGATCGAAATCAGCATGGCGCAGTATTCGGTTGAAAGCTCAAAGGAGTAGAGGGTGATGATCTGGTTGAACACGGGTATCAGCACAAATGACGCGGCGATCAGTCTGTCCTTTACGGGAACCTCGGACACAAAAAAGCCGATCGTCGCAATGACAAGACCGATTCCGAAATATAGCTGGCTCCACAAAAACAGCGGCTCGCGGAAATAGACGCCATCGTCGGAAATGCTGAAATACAGCGGCACAAACAGATTCGCAAAGCAGGCGAGAACCGCAGGAACAAGCAGTATATTCATTATGATATCGGCAATGCGCCTGTACGCACCGTCGAGCCGCAGCGCTGTGACAACATACCGCCAGAAATAGAATATCAGCATGGTGGTAACGATGAACCGGAAAACATTGATCAGAAGGTTCCAGAGCCGCAGCCCGGAAATGCCCTCCACAACCCACCACGCCGCGTCAGAAAACAGCAGTGCGGCGGTGAAAAATATCAGCATAGCAAAGGTGACGGTGTATGCGCTGAAGCCGTCCTTGTCCTGCGCAAGGCTGTACAGCAGCACCGTACATATGCACAGGCTCACAATATCCGCGCCGATGTTGAATACGGCATAGCTCTCCATTCCGTCAAAACCGCGCACACGGCACAATGCTATTGCCGTCAAGCTGAAAACCAGCGAGGCGATAAAGCTTGCCGGTATTATCCATTTATATTTGCCCCACAAACGACGAAGCCGCGATGATTTTTCCATTTCTTCACTTCCTTAAGGCAATTTTACTATAATTAAAAAATTTTTTCAATTATTTTTAAAAAACAACAGATTTTGTTGTACTTTTGGTGTAGTCGGTTTGCTATGCTATAGACACAACAAAGGGAAACACCCTTAAAGGAGAGATCAACATGAAAAGAACAAATACATTATCAAACAAAAGCACAGCCAAAACAAATTTCGAAAGCAAAGGAGCGATCACAATGATGAAGAACAACACCAGGATCAAAAGACTGTTAGCCTCCATTATGACAGGCGCGATTATTTTATCGGCGGCATCGGCAATGTCGGTAACGGCGGCAAGCGCTGTGACCACTCAGTCCATCTGTTTTCAGGCAGAACAAAACAGCGAAGTCACCGACGGTCTGTTCACGGCAGCCGAAACGCTTATGGGCGTTGTGACAACCGCAAATCCTGCGGCAGGCATTATCGGCTCGGGTCTGCTGGGAGCGTTCAAGTCCTTCTACTGTGACTCAATGAACTATCTCAATCTTTGGGACACGACGATCACAGACAACGAAGCCAAGAACGCCGGCGGCAGACTCTACGCTCAGAAGGGAAGCGCTTCCTCCTGCGACCCCGAGATCAAGGGGAAAATCACCATCACCGACAACAAACTCTCGAACGGCACAGCCAGCAACGCGTTCCTCGGCGAGAACACTACCTCCAAGTGCATCTTCACCATCAGCGAGAAAATCGATCCCAGCTCCAGAATCGGCATCACAAGCCCCACCTCTGACAAGACCCTCGATGTTGTAAAAATCGCCAACAAGACCGCTTATGACAACACGAAGAATGTTTTCAGCTACGACACAGGCGCTTACAGAATCAACAGATACAAGGGCACCTTTACCAGCTGCTACTGGGTAGAAATCAAGAAGAACTGACAACACCAAACTGTCGAATTTTATCCCTCATATCCTGACATGATAAAAAACAGCTGCAACAATCAAAAATTGTTGCAGCTGTTCCTTTATTCCGCTAAAGTGTATTTCTTTCAATTTGCTCCGTAGAAGTCTCAACAATCCCGGTATCCAAAATATCTTACAGCTTATTACTTCGCGTAGAAATCATTGATCAGATTTGACAGCAATGTGAGATCGTAGAAATCCGAATAGTCCTTTTTTCCGTCAGCGCCGGTTTTGACCAGCTCAACGTCAGGCGTGATACCCGCGTCGATGACCTCGCCCGCGTCGTTAGTCAGACGCATCTGATAAGATGAGATGTGGTAATAAAAGCCGTCAGCAGTGTTCAGTCCGATAATCGTGCAGGCGCCGCCTCCCGAGCGCTCGCCCAGAACCAGGTATCCCCTGTCTCTGAACATCGACGGGAAAAGATTTCCGCAGGAATAAGATTCATGGCTGACCAAAACGGCAAAGTTGAGATCATAATGTACATCCGCGTCCGCCTCGTCAAACTTTCCGTCGAAGTTGCGGTCGATGAGGAACTTCTGATCGATGCTCTGTCCCTGGAGAACGCTCTGATATTTCAGCAAGCCCTCGCGCTCGCCCGTGATCAGGCTGATAAGTCCCAGAAGAACATCGGCACTGCCGCCGCCGTTTGTGCTCAGATCGATAACAAAATTATGGATTTCGGGGTCATTCTGCGCCTTGTTCATCGAGGAGATCAGCCCCATGAATACCGTTTCGTCATAATCATCAAAGCTGCCGCCCTTGGCGTAGTACTCCTTCCATGGTTCCTTATCTGCCACAAAGCCGTTCATGGAATAGAATGCAGTATCTCCCTTGGTGAAATAGTGTCCGTCGCCCAGCATCTCTCTGCGCAGATCCATCATTCCCATAAGATTGTCAAGGGTCGAGGGCACGCGTGCCATCACTTCTGCCATATCTGCAATATATTTGTCATACGAATTTTGACCCGACAATTTTGCACTGAGCCATGCACGTGCCGGGTTCGAGTAGACGTCGCCGTGCGAAGCGAGATACATCGACGTGTGTCCGCCGTCTTCAACCAGAGTGTTCAGCCGGATCATTGCCATGAAATAGTCAGCCCAGTCCGTGCTGAGCAGCAGCTCCTTTGTGCGCGTTCCGACGGGTCCGAAGTCCTTGAGAGCCTGATCCAAGCCGACCTCCTCGAGCGCAACGTCCTCATACAGGATTCCGCGTCCGGGATAGCCGTAGAGCTTGTCGAATACAAAGCACAGCTCGCCGTAATTGAAGGCGGCAAGCTCCGCGTCGCGCGTATGCCTGCACAGGATCGGGTCGAAGTACTCGGGGTCACGCATGTACATATAGTCCATGTCGTTGTCCGCGTTGACATAAATATTTATGCCGTTGTAGCTTGAATAGAGGTAATCCATATTCGCGAACATATCGGACAGTGTGCCCAGCGGGAAATACACCTGACCGCCGTCAGCTCTCAGGTCGATGCCGTACTTCTCACCAAAGAGGAAGTCCACCGGCTTCGGCGCGTTGGAGTACTCCGCTCCTACGACCTGAATAAAGGGTGTATCAAAAGTGTAGCAAATTAGCGTGATTTGTTTACTTCTTTGGAATTTCAGATAAATCACCAAAACAGCACATAATGATTTGTGTGATTTGCACTACTTCTGTTTTATCATCGGTATCGCGGCGAATAAACAGAGCTCTGAAATACTACAGCGGCGACAGGCTGATTAAATAGCCCGGAACCGCGACTATCGCGAAGAAAGCAAGACTTATTATTGTAAAGACCAGAATGAACTTTTTTCCGTTCCCGGGATAGTCCCTGACGTACAGACGGTAATTGATGACCGACGCAAGAGAGCCTATCAGCGTGCAGAGTCCTGCTGAATCCAGTCCGTAAAGCAGTGCGCCGCGGTTGACGGCGAAAGGATAAAGCACGATCGCCGCGGGAACGTTGGAAATCGCCTGGCTGAGCAGGATACTCCAAAGGTATTCGTGGTTTGCCACCGCGCTGCTCAGAAACGACGATATCGCCTCGTTGCGCGCGATTGACGACGAGAAGATAAAGAAGCAGAAAAACGTCAGGAGAAGCACGTAGTCCGTCAGGGCAAGCACCTGGCGGTCGATGAAAAACACGGCAGCCGCAACCGCCGGCACGACCACAAACCACCAGCCCGTCCGCGTCACGATCGTAGTGATGACAAGCACGAAAATCACCAGATATGCAATCCGCCTGCCGCGGCGCCACCTCTGCCACTCTCCGATAAACTGAAAGTTCTCGATATCCGTTTTCTGACGGATATTTTTACGGTACAAAAAGGCGACAAATCCCACAAGCAGAACGCCTGAAATCACCCAAATCGGGAACATATACGATATAAACCGCCACGCCGAAACGCCCGATTGTCCGTAGATAAAAAGATTCTGAGGACTGCCGAAGGGCGTCAGCAAAGAGCCGCGGACAGCCGCGATATTTTCCATGCTGATGACAGGCAGGATATACCTCTCCTTGCCGCCCGCGCGGAAAAGGATAATCGTCAGCGGCACAAATATGATCAGCGAAACGTCGTTGGTGACGAACATAGAGGAAAAGAATACCGAGAACACCAGAAACAGCGACAGCCCCGCCATGGAGCGAATGTTACCTGCCAGCCCGAGCAGCGGACGGAAGATGTTTTCCTTTTTGAAGCCCTCGAGCACCGTCAGCATCATAAACAGCGTGCCGAGCGTACGCCAGTCGATATCCGACAGCAGCTCCCATGACGGCGGCGTAATTATCAGCGCCGCTATCGCCGCCAGAACCGACACCGTGAGCATAGGCTCTCTTTTTAAGAATGATAATACTTTCATATTTTTCACCTTGAATATGATAACAGAAAGAGAGGATTTTGTCCACCGAAAAAATCAACGCAGTATTATTATCGATATAAAAATAACCGCTTAACCAAGCTGCAATGCCTGGTTAAGCGGTTTATTCTTCTTTAAATTCTTGGATATATGCAATCAATCTCTGTATCTTTGACCTTTTCTCGCGCGTGAACGCCTGCGTGCCTTGCGGCGCTTACCGGCGGAAGCCAGAATGATGATCAAAACAATAATCAGAACCAGCGCGGCTGCCACAATGAGAATAAGTGTCAAATGCTCCGTGACAAACACCTCTAAGGGTGAGATGTCACGCTCAATGTCCTCGGAGGCAACAATATTTGTCACGCCCAGATCCAGATCCTCGTACTTAACGCTGACCGTTCCGATCACATCGCCTTTTGTAACGGGGGCTTCAACCTGTTCGGGGCAGTTGACCTCAACCTTAAGCTGATTGTTATCGTAATTGTTCGGAAGGAAGGCTGTGATATCCTTCTCTGGTACCACATTCAGTACCCTTCCGTTGCGGACATACTTTACATCTACGGACGCAAGGCTGTCTGCAGGGCTGTATATCGTCTGTATGCCCAAATTCTCATACGCCCAGCCATAGAGCTTCGCGGTATCCTTCATCGCGTAGTTTACGTTTTCATCATATGAAAAAGCCGCTCCGAGGCATACGCAAAGGTACTTGTCGCCGTCCTTATCTGATGAGGTAACAAGGCACTTGCCCGCCTCGTCCAGATAGCCGGTCTTTATGCCCTTTGTGTACTGATAGTAGTACGCGCCGCCCTCTGCGTCCGGGTCGAGCATATAGTTTGTATTATGAAGGGTGTTGAAGCCATTGGGAGTGTAATATACCGTATTACATATCTCCATGAAGCCGGGGATTGTCATGGCGTGCTTTGCAATCAGTGCCATATCGCGGGCGGTCGTATAATGATTTTGATCATAAAGCCCGTGAGGATTGGCGAAGTGAGTGTCTGTGCAGCCCAGCTCAGCGGCTTTGGCGTTCATCTTCTCCGCAAATCCGGAGATACCGCCGCCGACATAATCCGCCAGCACGAGCGCGGCGTCATTTCCCGACGGAAGCATAAGGCCGTACAGAAGATCCCTGACCGACACCTGCTCGCCGACATGCGTTGAAAGACCCATGACAGTGCTTTCCGGGTCAAGTCCGTCGATTACATCCTGCTTGATTGTAACGGAAGTCCGATCAAGATCGCTCACATTCTCCGCAGTAACGATGAACGTCATGATCTTTGTTGTGGAAGCGGGATAGCTTCGCTGATCGGAAGCCTTCTCATAAACCACCGTTCCCGAATTGAGATTCTCCAGATAAACCGCGTTCGATACGGTTTCGACATCGCACTTGTAATCTACAGCTGAGGCAGAAATAACGCTGAAGCAAACAATAATTACAGAAATAATAAGTACTGATATTCGTTTCATATTATTCTCCTTTTTTCGTGTACTGCGTTTATTATAACACATATATCCAAAAAAGCAAATATCCTCCCGAACCAACAGGCGCGGGAGGTTAAGCTCTTAAATACGATACGCGGCAACAACAAAACGTCCGTTTTCGGTATGGTAACTGCAGGTTGACAGCATAAGGATCTGCTTTTTATTTGTCGGACAATCATCAATGTCAATTACCGAAATATCTCTCAGCTCTTTTACGAACGCGTTGTATTCCTTATCGCTGAGCTTGCCCGTTTTTTCGTAGTACTTGAACTCGTCTTCACCGCCGACCTGTGTCTGAACCGCGGCGAAAACGCGGTAAACGCGGTGTTCATCAGGGGTATCAAATTCAATGTCCGCGTGCTGCTTTGCCCAATCCGTATGGGAATAATCGTCAAGCGTGCCGAACATCGAACCGTTGTTCATCTTGTGGGCATAGATAACAAACGCGTCTGAATTTTCATCAGCTCCAGCACCGATGAACGGTGTTCCCGAAAAGGAATAGTTCTTGTCAAAATCGCGGTGAAGATAGTATTCGGGGTCGGATTCAGGCGATTTCACAACGGGGTAATCGATTATTGTATCATCGATCCTCAGCCAGCCCCTGAAATCACTGTTTATCTTCGCTATATCATCAAAATGCAGTTGCTGCCCGGCTTCTCCGGCAGATGTTGAGCTGCTCTCATTTTGCGGGCGGCCGTTATCTCCCTGAGAAGGTTCCGTGCGGTCTTTTTCTTCCCTGTTCTCCTGCTCTGCAATTTGCTGCAGCTCACTGAAACGGTGCTGTTCCTGCTTCTGCGGAATGTAGATTATCAGCCCCTGATAAAGAGAGTACACCAGCACCGCAGCGCAAATCACGGCAAGCAAAACAAGAATTATTTTTTTGGCTTTGTTTTGTTTCATAAAAACCTCATTAAAGGACTGACAGCAGCCTTATGCCGTCAGCCCTTTATTTTTGTGTATGCGTCGGAGAATGACCGGAAAAGCAAGCAGACAAAATGCTGTCAGAATAAAGACTGCCATGCCGACCGCTGTATGGAATACACCTGTCGGGATTATTGCGTCCAGATTATTTGTGACCGCAATTATCGACTCTTCAGCCAGCAGGAAGGTTTTGGTATTGCCAACGGTTACAGCGGTATCATTCAGCTTAAAGCTCGTCGAGTAATTCTGACTGATTTCGGTGATCGTGACGGTTGAGTTAACGGGCAGCATAATCTTTACACTGTCGCCGTGTCTGAGAGTAAACGTCGAGTTGTCGCAAAGCGGTTCTGCCTGCGGAACACCGTTTTTGCTCCACGAATACTCGTCCTCAGGATCAGCGTCCTTGACGTCCAGGGTAAACGTAAAGTCTTTTGTTTTGTCGCCGAAAGAGCCCGTCACGGTTTTGGTTATCGTAAGTCCTATGGGCAGGTTCAGCTCGTTGGGAACCTTGATGATATAATTGCATTCAGTCGTTCCCTCAACGGTCAGATATCCGCTGTCCCCTACGCTGTCAACGCTGACAACGCCGTTTGCGGCAATCGTGAATATGATGTCTTCCTCGTGAGCGTCATGGTTGGCAGGCGGAGAAATCTCGGTGAGATAATACTTGCCCGGTGCAAGAGTGTTGTCGATCTTCGGTATTACGCCGTCTGAACCGCTGACGAGATCCTCGCAGCCAGGAATAGGATAAAGATCCTTGACCTCGCCGTCGATACCGGCAACGCTTCGGTACAGCGCAAAGTGCGCGCCGCTCAGAGGCTCGTCGGTCACGCTGTCAACCTTTATCGCGGCAAGAGTATACGGCTTGTTGTATACGTCAATATAAGCCGCCCTTTTCAGCCTTGTTATAGGCGAACTTGCAGTTATCTACAGTGAGCTTGCTGTGGCTGTATATCGCGCCGCCAACCTTTGAAGTGCCGTCGCCCGAATCGGAACGGTTGTCATCGAAAAAGCTGTTTGAAATTGTAACATATGAATCCTTGTTATATACGGCTGATTCGTGATTTGATTTGAAGAAGCACTTGTCGATGGTTGTGTACGCGTCCTGCTCGGTCACTACCGCAGAGTTTCTGTTATTGATGAAGGTTGTGTTCTTGATCGTCATGCTGAGTCTGTCGGCTCTGATGCCCGCGTCGGTCGATCCGCTGATCGTTACGCCGTCAACCAGTACGCTTCCGCCATTTGCGAGAATGCCGTTAACCGCGTTTTTCTTGCCGGAGGAATCCTTGAGGGAGAAGTTGCCGTTTTCGGAGATGATGTCGTACTTGCGTGCGTTTTTATGAACGATGGAATGGCCGTTGAGGTCGAGAGTAACGGTTTTCCCGTTTACATAGAGAGCGCCGTCCTTGAACTGCTTGCTTGCATCATAGTAGAAAAAACCCTTACGGAATTTGAACAACAAATGGAAGTCTTCATTGCGTCGCAGCTTGGTCTTGCAAGGTAATATACAAAATTCAGGTGACAGTCCGCCCGGACTGTCACTTTTATGCTTTATTCCGACAGCGGGATAACTTGTTCGCTGTTCTTTGCGCACAAAAAGGCAGTACCCGTGGACGCTTAGCTTTGGGTACTGCCTTTTCTGAAATCAATGGAAGACTAATATTATGCCGGTTACAATGGCAAGGATATGGCAAACAATGTATATGGTATTTTACTTGATAAACTTGCTGAAGAAGCCCTTCTTTTCGTTCTTCTCCTCGATAACATAGTCGGGATAAACCGCCTTGAAGGCTTCCTCGAGGTCTACGAGGATATCGTCGATGTGCTCTGTACCGATCGAGAGTCTGATGGTGTTCGGCTTGATGCCCTGCTCAAGCAGCTCTTCGGTCGTAAGCTGTGAGTGAGTTGTGGAAGCGGGGTGAATCGCGAGCGACTTTACGTCCGCTACGTTGGCGAGAAGTGAGAAGATCTGAAGGTTGTCGATGAACTTCTTCGCCTCTTCCTCACCGCCCTTGATCTCGAAGGTGAAGATTGAACCGCCGCCGTTGGGGAAGTACTCGTCATAGAGCTTCTTGTACGGTGAATCGGGAAGCGAGGGGTGGTTGACGTTCTCAACGAGAGGATGCTTTGCGAGATATTCAACTACCTTCTTGGCGTTCTCGGCGTGACGCTCAACTCTGAGCGAGAGGGTTTCAAGACCCTGCAGGAAGAGGAATGCGTGGAAGGGTGAAAGTGTCGAGCCTGTATCTCTGAGGAGAATGGCTCTGATATATGTTACAAACGCCGCACCGGGAGCTGCCTGTGTGAATACCGCTCCGTGGTAAGACGGGTTTGGCTCTGAGAACTGCGGAAACTTGCCGCTGCCTGCCCAGTCAAAATTACCGCTCTCAACGATTACGCCGCCGATAGCCGTGCCGTGGCCGCCGATGAACTTTGTCGCGGAATGAACCACGATGTCAGCGCCGTGCTCAAAGGGTCTGAGCAGATAAGGTGTCGCAAAGGTGCTGTCGATTACAAGCGGAATGTTGTGCGCGTGAGCGACTGCCGCTACCTTCTTGATGTCGATGATATTTGAGTTGGGGTTGCCGAGAGATTCAATGAAGATCGCTCTCGTGTTGTCGTCGATAGCGTTTTCGAAAGCGCCTTCCTCGTCGGGGTCAACAAAGGTCGTGGTGATTCCGTAGTTCGGAAGGGTGTGCTCGAGAAGGTTGAAGCTGCCGCCGTAGATAGTTTTTGCTGCGACAATGTTCTGTCCTGCCTTAGCGAGCGCCTGAACGGTGTATGTGATCGCCGCAGCGCCCGAAGCTACCGCGAGAGCCGCTGTACCGCCCTCGAGAGCCGCGATTCTCTCCTCAAAAACGCCCTGAGTGGGGTTTGTAAGTCTGCCGTAGATGTTGCCCGCGTCGCGGAGACCGAAGCGGTCTGCGGCGTGCTGGCTGTTATGGAAAACGTAGGAAGTTGTGGCGTAAATCGGAACCGCTCTTGCGTCGGTTGCGGGGTCAGCCTGTTCCTGACCTACGTGAAGCTGCTTTGTCTCAAAATGTAAGTTTCTTTCCTTTAATGTGCTCATGATAATTACTCCTCTTTTCGAAATTGATGTGTTGATAGTTTTTTCGGTCAGCAACAGCAACGGCACATTCGCCCGAATCTGTAGTTGCTTCTGACCATTGAGTTAAAATGCAGTGCCACTGCGTCTGCCTCCTTTGAGAAGTTTTGTATATATAATCGGCTGTCGCCGTTTTGCGCCGATAACAGGATGTTCGCCTGCATCTGTTCACTTATGAGGTGACCGTTTTGCTTAAACTATACCGGCATATCTGAAAGCGTTTTGTTTGTGTTTGCTTTCGATGGTTACAGTATACTACGGATTTCCTGTATTGTCTAATCCGAAAAAGCTATTATCAGATATAGGAGAAGCCTATATCATCAAACACAATAGCCGCAGCCATAAAGACTGCGGCTTTTTTATGTTATGAACGTGAAAGCATGATTTTGTAGTCGCGCATTTCCTGCTCGATTGCGGCGCGCTGGCGCGGGTCCTGAATGTGGAGGACGTAAATTCCGCGCATATCCATGTACTTGAGCTTCAACAGCCACCTGTCGAGGTAGATAATGCGGTTGACAAGCGTTGTGCGCGCGTCCTTGAACGGAACGCGGTTGAACATAGTCACAAATGTATTTTTGTAGCCGTAGATGAAGTCGCACAGAGCGCGGTAGGCATTGTTTCCGGGAGTGCGCGCGTTCAGCTCCGACTTGTACCAGTAAAACATCTTGGTGGCGTTCATGTCGTCGGCGAGCTGCTTGCTCAGGACATGGGCAATGCAGTAAAAAGCGTCGTTCCAGAGCGAACGGAAATAGTCGTCGCGGTAGTTTGGGTTGACGCTGTTCCGGAACTCGCATACGCAGCTGTAGAAGCTCTGATAGAAAGCGTCGGACTTCTGAAGCGGCTGATAGCGCATAGTAGGTACGCTCTCGGACATTATGTTGCCGTCGTAGGGCTCAAAGTACATTCTGCCGTTCACTACGGCGTCGACAACGTTCTTGAGCATATGGTTGAACTCGATTGTCAATTGTCCGCGTGCCTCGGGGTTGTCGCCGCTGAGACGGAGACACTCCGCCGCGAAGTTAACGTACTTAACCAACGCCTGCCCGGGATTCTCGGGCTTCTTCGCGGCAAGCACCTTGCAGGCGCAGAACCATACGCCCGAATTCTCGGACTCGGTGTCAAAAAGCATCGCCAGACACTTGTCGGCGGTGTCATAGTCGCCGCGGTTGTAACACGAAATCGCGAGCGACAAGTCCGCCTTAGGTTCAACGGCAACGGGCTGCTGATAAACAGGTCTCGGCATCGGCATAACAGGTGCCGCGGGAACAGGAACAGGTGCAGGAACAGGCTGCACAGGCGGTACAGGCTGATATTCAACATTCTCGGGTGCCGCGGGCGGTTCGGGTTGGTATTCAGCCGGCGGTTCGGGTCTGTACTCGGCGTTCTCGGCAGCTTCGGGCTGTTCCTCTGCGGGCGCAGGCTCGTCAGATACGGTTTTTTCGGGAACGGAATCAGGCTGCGGCTCTGTAACCTCAGCTTCGGGCTGCTGCGGCTCGGTGACTTCCTGTTCTACAGGCTGCGGCGGTGTGAGAATGATCTTGTGACCGCATCTTGTACAGAATACAAATTCTCTGCCTGCATCACAGGCAATCGGGTTGCCGCACCGGGTACAGTAAACAGTGATATTATCCATATTAACACCTCTTAGCTCCGCTTACGCCCTGAAGAACTCCAGGAACGCGCGATATGCCATATATACGTCGGTTTTTGATACGATTTCAAAGGGAGCGTGCATGGAAAGTACAGGTACGCCGAGGTCGATAACGTCG
>ONDL01000015.1 GCA_900316555.1 uncultured Eubacteriales bacterium
CCTCGGCACGCGGTTTTGGAGACCGCTGCTCTACCAACTGCGCTATACCCCTAAATATGTAATCGCTGCAAATGAACGCGTGTCACTTGCAGAAAATATAATAACACATACACGTGTGTTTGTCAAGATGTTTTCTGGACAAAAACGCGGAATCGCAATTCTTTTTAAAAGATTTTGTCCGGAAACATACTGCTTTCGCACGCGACAGGGAATGCCGTTATGATAAACTATGCTGCACTACACACACGTGTTTTTCGTGGTCTTTGACCGCTGCTTGGGCACGTTTTTTTCACACGTCTATTGATAATTTTTTCAGCGGCTGCGATTTGGCTGCTATGGAGTTGGTATTGCCATAGCTTTCGATTCGTGATAGAATAAAAAAGATAAGGAATAAATATGAGGTTAAAAGTAATGATTGGCGATAACAAATTCTTAGAAAACTTTTACAACGAATACGATGAGGACGGAAGGCTTGAAAACAATCGTCTTGGCAGAGTGGAATACCTTACTACACGCCGCTATTTAGATCCGCTGCTGACCGCGGACTGCAAAATTGCTGAAATCGGCGCAGGCACCGGAAGATATAGCGTTACCCTTGCCAAAGAAGGTTATGATGTTACTGCTGTTGAATTGGTGCAACATAATCTTGACATTCTCAAAAGCAAACTCGACGGCAGCGAAAACATCAAAACCTTTCTCGGTAATGCGCTTGACTTGAATATGCTGGATGATAACACCTATGATGTTACGCTCCTGCTCGGAGCGATGTATCATCTGTATTCCGAGAAAGATAAAGTTTTCGCACTAAAAGAAGCTGTCAGGATCACAAAGCCGGGCGGTTACATTTTGGTTGCCTATTGTATGAACGAAGCGACGGTTATTCAATATGTTTTTGGTTGTAATCAGCTGAAATCCGTTATGGATTTGAATATGATTACCGATGATTGGAAATGTATCAGCGAACCGAAAGACCTGTTTGAAATGGTGCGTACAGAGGATATCGAGCGCATCAACGCGGCGGTTCCCGTTGAGCGCGTCAAGCTTGTCGCAACAGACGGCGCGAGCAGGTATATCCGGGAATATCTCGAAGAATTTGACGACGAAACCTTTGAGAAATGGTTATCCTATCATTTTGCGACCTGCGAAAGGCAGGACTTGATAGGCGCTACCAATCACAGCTTGGATATTTTGAGGAAAGTGCAGGTGAGATAAGTGTTTGCTCCAAAACTAAATCAAGGCGACGAGATAAGAGTCATCGCTCCGTCACGCAGTTTAGCGATTGTTCGTGACGAAATATTCAACAAGGCTTTGCATTGCCTTGAACAACAGGGCTTTTATATTTCCTTTTCAAAGCACAGTCGGGAAATAGACGATTATAATTCTGAACCTGTCAATATTACTTGACACATTTAACTCGAACAAATTCATGCGGCGTTCATTAGATTCGAATAATACTGCTTACGCTTAACCGTGGGTGGTAAACCGTCGTTCGCAGAACAGATTCTGCGGTTATTCCAGTAGCTGATGAAATAATACCATACCATTGACTTTAATTCTTCAACAGAATAATTCTCCGGCTTTCTGTTCCTGCGGTAAAACATCTCTTCTTTCATTCTCGCCCACATGCTTTCACACCTGGCATTGTCGTGGCACCGTCCTCCGGCGCTGTTCATACTCTGAATGATACCGTTTTCAGCAACAGCTGAACGGTATTTTGCGCTGGTGTACTGACTTCCCCGATCGGAATGGACGATAGCGCCACGCATTTGAGGATGCATTTTCACAGCGCTTGAAAGTGTCCTGACGCACAATTCAGCTTTCATATTGTCGTCCATCGACAAACCCACTACCTCCGAATCATAGCAATCGAAAATTGCCGATACGTAGAGCTTTCCGTTTTTGGCGGGGATTTCTGTAATATCGGTAACTCCCTTGGCAAAAGGCTTGTCAGCGGTAAAATTGCGCTTGATTTTGTTATCGGATTTCTGTGCTTCTCGATCGGCTTTGGTGATACCGTTCGGTTTGCGTCTTGTTGGAACGGTCAGATGATTTTCCTTCATTACTTTGCGTACAGTTGCTCTGCATGGGATTTTGACTCCCTTTGGCTGTTTCAGCTTTAACGCCTGATACATCCTGATTCTGCCATAAGTATCGTTGTATTCGTCTTCCTCGATAATCTCCTTTATTGCCTTCACTAATGACGCATATTTGTAAGGCTTGTCCTTTGTGTGAAGATAATCATAGAAACCCTGCCGGCTTACTTCCATCAGCCGGCAATACAGTGCGAGTTTTCCTTTGATTTTACCGCCGTCAGTCTTGCTATCGATGAAAATCATTCTTTCGTTTTTCCCGACTTCCGACGGTTCGCGGCGAAAAAAGCGGTCGCCTCCGCTAAGATTTCATTCTCTTCCGTCAATCGTTTAATTGTTTTTTCCTGCTCACGGTTCTTTTTTCGAAGCGCGTTCAGTTCCTCAACCAAGCTCATTGCGCCTTCCGGAGTCTGGGTGCCCTTTCCGAGGTCGATATAGCCCAATCGGGCTTTTCTGACCCAGCCGTATAGGGTATTCTTCGGAATCCCTAATTCTTCCGCTGCCTTCGACTGACCGATTTTTTCTGCCAGTTTCACTGCCTGTACCTTGTACTCATCATCGTATTGCCTTTGTTCTGCCATTGTTGACACTCCTTTGATTCTTGTTCCCGTGAGTTGCTTTTTGTTAGTGGGCGGCTTTTGCCGCCGTATCTACTTATTGCATATTTTCCGGTGATTGTCAAGGGCGGCGTCAGCCGTTCATTTTACCCTTGACTATCATCGGCAAATATGCTACTCAACGTCGCCGCTCCTACGCTCTCAACGGGGGAACTTTCTTGTTTGACTCTTTTTGTTCGAGCCTGTTGTGTCAACTATTATTATACAAGATCATTCCGAACATTCGCGTGTTCGTTGATGACGGCTACTCAGGCGTTAGCTTTGACCGTCCAGGCTTTCAGGAGATGTACAAGCTGATTGAAGCGGGCAAGGTCGGAATCGTTATCACCAAAGACCTGTCCAGACTCGGCAGAAACTATATCGAGGTCGGCAACTATACCGAGTTTATCTTCCCGAGATACGGCGTCAGGTATATCGCCATCAACGATAACTATGACTCGCTGTTCAGCGATAACAACGAGCTTGCGCCGTTCAAGAATCTGTTCAACGAGTGGTATGCCCGCGACACAAGCAAGAAAATCCGCGCTGTATTCAAAGCAAAAGCAGAGCGTGGTGAACGCCTTGGAACAACAATCCCATATGGTTACCGCCGCGACCCCAACAGCGGAAAGGAATGTCATCTCCTTATTAACGAGGAAACCGCGCCTGTGGTAAAGCTGATATTCGCAATGTGCGCCGAGGGCATCGGCCCGACTAATATTGCAAAAAAGTTGCAGGAAAAGAAGATTCTTAAACCAACCTTCTACCGTTTCCAAAAGGAAGGCAAGTATGGTACGCGCACAGACACAGAGAATCCATATAAATGGACCTCACGCACGATTGCTGATATTCTTGATAACGAAATTTATCTCGGGCACACAATCAACTGCCGTACAAGGATTGCTTCGTTCAAAGACAAGCGAACCATCAAGGTTCCGAAGGAAGAACAGCTTCGTTTCGAGAATACTCATGAAGCAATTATCGATCAGGAAACATGGGATATTGTCCGCAAGGTACGCGAAGGCAGAATTCGTCAAACCCGTATGGGTGAAATCAATAAATACAGCGGACTCATCTACTGCGCCGACTGCGGCAGAAAACATTATCTCTATCGGGGAAGAACGGTCAAGCGTGAGAGCTACAGCTTTATCTGCGGAAACTATCACAAGCACGTCGGTGAAGAAAAATGCACACCGCACTCAATCAGAGAGGTTGTGCTCGACGAAATTGTGCTTGAGGAAATCAACAAGGCGCTCTACTACGCGAGGAACAATACGAAGGAGTTTACCGATTACATAAGCAAAAAGACTTCCTCACAGTACAGAAAAGAGTTGAACGCCAAAACTGCGGAGCTGTCAAAAGCAGAAAAGCGTATTGTTGAATTGAAATCGCTGTTCAAGCGATTGTATGAGGATAACGTCCTCGGACGTATCAGCGACGAGCAGTACAGAATGCTGTCAGTTGATTACAACAATGAACAGAAAGAGCTTGAAGCGACTATTCCTGACTTGCAAAAAGAAATTGATACACTCAAAAATGAATGTACCAATGTGCAGAAGTTCCTTGACATCGTCAGGAAATATGTATGTGTGCAGGAACTGACGCCCGAGGTGCTGAGAACCTTCATCAGCAAGATCGTTGTTCACGAGCGTGAGAAAAAGCACAGCCAGACCTCTCCGCAGCAAATAGATATCTATTTCCGCTACATCGGAACATTCGCTCTGCCGGGAGAAATCAACCAAGCAGAAGAAAACAAGCATGACGAAAGGCGGACAGCCTGAACTGTCCGCCTACGCATAGGGCACCGCCTTAAACTGAAAACATCCTTTTCGGAATCAGCCTAAAGTACTTCCGTTTTTATCTGGAGCGGATGAAGGGAATCGAACCCTCACGATCAGCTTGGAAGGCTGAAGTTCTACCACTAAACTACATCCGCATATCTGCAACAATATGTATTATAGCATTCTTTTATTTCGTTGTCAAGATTATCTGTGTAAAAAATCCTGTAATCTGTTTTGAATATTCCGCCTTTCCGTTTAATATACTAATAGTAAATACATTTAGAAAACGGAGAGATAATATGTCAAAGCTGCGAAATTATGCTTCAGCGATCGCGGTGCCGCTGCTTCTTGGAGCGGCGGTCGGATTCCTCACAATGAGTTCTATGGATTATGATACACTCAATCATCCGCCGCTGTCACCGCCCGGGATTCTTTTCCCGATTGTCTGGACTATCCTTTATATACTCATGGGCGTGTCCTATGGAATGATAAGACAGACAGGCAGACCGGAGTCTTCGGATTCGCTTATCTATTATCTGCAGCTCGGTGTGAACCTGCTGTGGCCGATTGCGTTCTTTTTGCTCAAATGGCGTCTTTTCGCGTTCTTCTGGATTATCCTTCTTGACGTATTGGTGCTCGTCATGGTGTTCAAATTCTACTCGAAGGACAGAACCGCAGGTCTGCTTCAAATACCATATGCCGTGTGGGTGATTTTTGCGACCTACCTTAATCTCGGCGTGTATCTTCTGAATAAATAAAAAACAGGCGGCAGTTTATCTGCCGCCGTTGATGTATCAGCTCAAAAATCCGTTGATAATCTGCTGTTCGGCTTCCGCTTCAGTCAGACCGAGGGTCATCAGCTTGATCAGCTGGTCGCCCGCGATTTTGCCGATAGCCGCCTCGTGAACGAGCATAGCGTCCACGTTGTTTGCCTCAAGAGAGGGGATAGCGAGTATTTTGCCGCTGTCCATAATGATCGAGTCGCATTCTGTGTGGCCGCTGCAAGGAGCGTTGCCGGCGATACAGGCGTTAAAGGTTTGCTCAGAGGTATCTCTTGCGACCGAGCGCGAAACAACGTCGGCTGTAGAGCCTTCACCGTTTAGAGAAACCTTGTAGCCGCTGACAGCGGTCTGGCTGCTGTGAGTCATCAGACGCTCCTTTATAAGCAGCTTGGCGCCTGCTTTGAGTTCGGCAATCGTCATGCGGTCTGTGGAGTCAACGCCCTTGATCTGCTCCATCTCCATTTCCATCACTCCGTTTTCCTCCATGTATACCTCGGTGACGGGGTTGAGAATGCGCTTGCCTTCGCCGTTTCCGGAGCCGTAGTGCTTCTCTACGTACTTAATGCGCGAGTTCTTGCCGACATAAAAGCGGTGAATGCCGTCGTGCTGAGAATCGTGCGCGCCGCAGTTGTCGATGCCGCAGCCCGCTACGATGGTTACATCGCAGTTGTCGCCGATGAAAAAGTCGTTGTATACCTTCTCCTTAACGCCGCTCTCGCTGATAACGACGGGAATGTGCACGTTTTCACCCTTGGTGTCGGGTTTGATGAAAATGTCGATACCCGAACCGTTTTTCTTTGAAACAATGTTGATGTTTTCGGTTGTGTTTCTGCCTGCGAGACCGCTGTTGACGCGGAAATTATATGCGCCCTGAGGTTCGTCAGTGATGTCGGCGACCTCGTTTAGAATCATTTTTGAAATATCGTCTAAGCCTAACATTCCTGAACCTCCTTACTTGAGTCTTTCGCAGGCGTCGACCGCCGCTGTTGTGCCGATCAGTTCGGGAAGAATATCCTCGACGCTGCCTTGCTTTTTGATAGTGCCGCCAGAGAGCAGAACGATTTCGTCGGCGATGCGAAGAATTCTTTCCTGATGTGAAATAATGATGATTGAGCTGTCCTTGATTTCCTTCTGCATATTCTCGAAAATGCGGATAAGGTTCTGGAAGCTCCAGAGGTCAATGCCTGCCTCAGGCTCGTCAAATACGCTCAGCTTTGTCTGGCGCGCGAGCAACGTTGCGATTTCAATTCTCTTGAGCTCACCGCCCGAGAGGGAAGAGTTGATTTCTCGTTCGATATAATCCCTTGCACAGAGTCCGACCTCAGAGAGATAGTTGCACGCTTCCGCGATCGAAATATCCTTGCCTGCTGCGAGTCTGAGCAGGTCGTGAACGCGGATACCCTTAAAGCGTACAGGCTGCTGAAAGGCGAAGCTGATACCGCGTTTAGCACGTTCGGTGATAGACAGTTCTGTAATGTCCTCGCCGTCAAAAATAATCTGACCCGAGGTGGGCTTTTCAATGCCCATAATCAGCTTTGCGAGCGTGGATTTGCCGCTGCCGTTCGGGCCTGTAATAACAACAAAACGGCTGTTGTCAATTTTCAAATTCAAATCGTGCAGAATTTCCTTCTGCTTTCCGTTTTCCTCTACGCTGAATGAGAGGTTTTTCAGTTCCAGCATGTTTTCTTCTCCCGTATAGTTATTCTTTTGATAATTATATAACAAAGACGGACAAAAAGCAAGTAAAAACGGGCGCCATTTCACTCGCTGTACTGTATTGCGTTAAATGTAATAAGAAATGCCCCGCCCGGCAAAGCGCCGGACAAGGCATTTATGTAAAGCTTAGCACAGCTTACTTATTATTTGTCGTTTGTACTGTAAAAATTCATCTGTCAGGTTAAAATCAGCTCTTCTGGGTTTCGGTTCGTTTATTATAATCTCATCGGTTATTGTACCGGGCTTGCCGCCGAGAAGATAAATCCTGTCTGAGATCAGGATCGCTTCGTCGATATCATGGGTAATAAACAGAATCGAAAGGTCGATTTTTTCCATAACATTCAGGAACCAGCGGTGCATTTCGCTTTTTGTGAGAGTATCGAGAGCGCTGAAGGGTTCGTCGAGAAGCGCGACGCTGTTTGACGCCATATATGTTCTCAGCAGCGCGGCTCTTTGCCGCATACCGCCCGAGAGCTCAGACGGATACATCTTCTGGGTGCCCTCAAGTCCGAATTCCGCGAAATACGGGTTGACCTTAGCGATAGCTTCCTTTTTCTTTACGCCCCTGATAATCAGAGGCAGAGCGGCGTTTGCCTCAATTGTGCGGTAGGGAAGGAGCAGGTCCTTCTGCAGCATATAGCTGATTTTTCCCGGTACGCCTGTGATATCCTCGCCGTCGAGCAGGATTTCACCCTGCTGCGGACGGTTCAGACCCGAAATTACGTTGAACAGCGTGGTTTTGCCGCCGCCGCTCACACCGAGCAGGCAGACGATCTCGCCTTCGCCGACGGAAAGCTGAATGTTTTCGATTACATTGACCTTGTTGTCGTAGGAATATGTGATATTCCTGGCTTCAAGCCTGTTCATTTATTTCTCCAGATACTCGTTTGTAAAGCCTGTGTTCTCGGGAATCTCCACTTCGAGGAGTTTCTTCTCGTTAATCCAGTTGTAGAACGCATTCCATCTCGCTGCGTCAATGTAACCCCACTGCTCAACCTCAGCCTTGTACTGATCGGCCATATATTTCTGGCTTTCGAGAACCAGTTCTTTGTCAAGCTCGGGAGCTGCCTTGACGAGAATGTCGGCTGCGTCATCAATATTTTCAATGCTGTACTCGTAACCCTTTTTCAGAGCGGTGAGGAAAGCCTTTGTCTTGTCGGGGTTTTCGCTCATCCAGTCGGTGTTGCCCGCAATAACGGGAGTGTAATAGTCGAATACGGGGTTGATGTCCTTGAAATAGAAGTAGTCGGTGTCTACGTTCTTGAGCTTTGTGGCGATGCCTGCCCAGCCGTAGTAAACCCATATAGCGTCTACGGACTTGCTCTGCAGAGCGGAGGCCTCGTCGGTAACGGTGCTGGGAATCAGCTCGACCTTGTCGAAGTCACCGCCGTCGTCCTCGATAACCTGCTTGAGAGTCGCCTTCTCAATCGGCAGATCCCATGTTGCGTACTTCTTGCCCTCAAGACCCTTAGGTGTGTCGATGCCTTCGCCCTTGCGGGAGATAATACCCGAGGTGTTGTGCTGAAGTACAGCCGCGACAGCCTCAATGGGCATCTTTGTGTCGCCTACAACGGTGGGAAGCATGGTGTCCTGGAAGGTCATGCAGAACTGAGCCTTGCCTGTGCCGACAAGAGCCTCGGCGCCGTCCTCAGGCGGCTGAACGATTTCGACCTCAAGACCTGCCTCGTCAAAGTAGCCCTTTTCCTGAGCTACATACAGACCTGTGTGGTTTGTGTTGGGCGTCCAGTCGAGCACAAAGGTGACTTTTGTTTTCTCGGCGGAAGCGGCGGTTGTTGCCGTTTCGTTGTTTTCACTGTTGCTGTTGTTGGCGCTGCCGCAGCCTGCCATACCGAGTGTGAGCATCGCAGCTGCCATTACAGCGGCAAGAATTCTTTTTTTCATTAGTATTACTCCTTTTATTATCCCTTTTTGTTATTCCAAGGTATGCATTTCTTCTGCAAAATCTTAACAAGCCACATCAGGATCAGGCTGAGAGCCGAAATCAGGAATATGACGGCGAACATCTTGTCAAAGGAATACGCCTTTTTAACCCTTGTCATGTATACTCCCAAGCCGTTGAAGCCGCCCAGCCATTCGGAAATGACGGCGCTGACAACCGCGTATGAGACTGAAATTTTGAGACTCGCGAAAAAGTCTCCGAGTGCCGCAGGGAACTTGACGTAACGGAAAATCTGTTTGTCGCCCGCGCCCATCGAGCGCAGAAGGCTGACGGTGTCCCTGTCAACCGACCGAAAGCCGTCCAGCATGTTGACAGCGATGGGGAAGAATACCACCAGCACTATCAGAATGATTTTCGGCAGCATCTCGTAGCCGAACCAAAGCACAAGCAGAGGTGCTATGGCTACGGTGGGGATCGTCTGCGTCAGCACGATCAGCGGATAGAGCGCGTGTCTGATAACCGAAAACCTGTCCATCAGCACCGCGAGACCGAAGCCCACGATGATACCGATGATCAGGCCGATGAAGGTTTCGAGCAGCGTTACGCCCGCATGACTTAGCAGAAGCGGAAAGTCCGCTATCAAAGCTTGTACGACCTGAACGGGCGATGGCAGCATGAACGAGGGTACAAGCTCCGTCATGCTCACCACCTGCCAGATAATAAGCAGAATCAATATCGCTGCGAGCGGCGGTACGATCTTATTGGTGGTGTTTGGTAACTTTCTTTTCAATTGTCAGCACATCTCCCTCGGGCTTGTACGTTACTTTGATGTATGCGAGCACGGAAGGCGCACCTGCCCTGATTGCGATGTGCTGGCACTCCTTGACGATATCCATCAGCTCGTCGTAGTCACCCTCAATCGCTGTTTCAAACGGGCCTACATAGTAGTTAAGACCTGTGCTCTTGATGTAGTCGATGACCTCGTCGACAATGCGGATAAGCTCGTCGTCGTTCTTTGCTTCCGGCAGAGTCTGGATTGCTACGCTTGCGTTCATTTTTCATTTCTCCTTATTATTAGTATAAAATAAAAGCGCTGCGGATAGCCGCGGCGCTCAAAATTGCGTTATGAAACGAGCTTCCTACGTCGGCATTATCCGAATCAGGTTAGAGGGTAAGGACGAAACAGCCCATTCTCAGCCCGCTTCAGCGGACACCCCTGCGTTTATTTCATACCTAGCATACAACGAATTTCCGCTGATGTCAAGCTTTAATTTCGAAACCTGTCAGATAATGCAGCAGAGCCTCCTCGGCGGAAAAGCCTCGCCTGCAGAGGTAATCCACACCTCTGAGACTCACCCCGGCGCATACACTGTTTTTTTCATAGTCAGGGTCAAGACAGTCCCACGGTGACGCGGTTGGAATCAGATAGGGATATTTTTCATTGGAAACAGTCGCACCGTTTGACGATTCTGCGTATGGAATATACATTTTACTACCACCCTTTTGTATGTATAGTTCTCTGTTGGAATTATAATAATGCTTTGCAAGTAAATAATATTCATTATCAGAATTATTATCGGAGGCTTTTACAGTTGGATAATCAGTATTTGCCAGAATTACCATTGCCTTTACGGCTTCATCACAAAAATCATCTTCGCAAAGCTCTGCGGCAAGGGCTATTATTTCGTCATTACTGTTATCTGCGGTACTGTCAAAGCGCTGATTATCTCTGCACACAATTATCGCGGGAATAAACGCCATGACGATGAGCAAAAGGGAAAAAACCGCGATTTTTCTTTTCAAATCCAAATCAACCCTTTATTTCGCACAAGAATTTTGTTACTCATGCACCATACTTTGTAATTAAATATTTCTTGACAACAGCGCGTGTTTGTCTTAAAATATAATATGTACGTATTTGGGGAAAAATACCCCTGTATTGCAGCTCATTTTCAGAACGGAGAGTTTTATGAAAGTAAAATTTACGCTGATTCCCTTTATTCCCGCTGCTCTTGCAATGATTATTTTCCGCGTTATGAGTATTTTCGGCGCGGACGACAGCGGTCATTTTTTGGGAATGGACAAAATGGCTGTGTCTTACACAGCAATCGGAATTGCGGCAGTACTCTTTGTCGCGTGTATTATCATCAATATATTCGACAGGAAAACATCGCCTGTTTATCCTGTCAAAAAGAATATCGCCGCGGCTATATTATCTGCTCTTTCCGGAGCGATGGTGATAGCAAGCTCCGTAGCGACCTTTATGAACAGCACAACTGATTCGGAATATTACGTTATGTCGCTCATCAGTGCGATCGCGTCTATTCCCGCAGGTATTGCGTTTTTCCTGATGACCCGCATTCATTTACAGGGCAAAACCGTCGTTTCCGGACTATCCACTCTCTTTGTATTTCCCGCTATCTGGGGTTGTACCGAGATTGTATATGAGTTTCTTGAGGCGACAAAGGTGTCTATTTCCGCGACGGACATGACTCCGTTGTTCTGCTTTATTTTCCTTTCTCTCTACTACTTCTCGCACGCGATGGTGCTTTCGAGAGTCAAGGGCAGAAGTCCCGTCAAGGCTTGCTTTATTTACGGCTTACCTGCTGTTGCGCTTGCGCTTTCATACAGCATTTACCGTCTCTTTACCGGTATTCAGGAAGGCGGCGGATACACTTCCGTACTCAATGCGGGAATGTTCTTTGTGCTTGGTGCGTATGCGATTTCGTTCATCACAGAGATGGCGTTCAATTCGCTCACTAAGGATGAGCTCAAGGTGATTGACGGACTTCCCAACTCGGACGAAGCTACAGAGGAAGAGAAGAAGTACATCAAAACCGAAAGCTATGATGAGTTGGTTTTTTCGGATGATAAGGCAGGAACTGCTGAGGCAAAAGCCGATTCCGAGTCTGCGGATAATCCCGAGCCTGCAGCTGACGTCAGACCGTCTGAGTATTATCTGAATGCAAAGGGTCTTGACGATTTTATCATCGGTTATCAGGCGCCTGTAGATGACGAGCCCGTTCCTTATCTCACCAGTGCAGAAAAGGCAAAAACCAATGACAGCGATTTTGTGGTCGGTTACGGCGATAATTCTCAGAAGGCATCGCAGGAACCGCAGCCCGAGCCTGTTGCTGAAGCAAAGCCCGAGCCTGTTGTTGAAGCAAAGCCCGAGCCGGTTGTAGAAACTAAGCCCGAGCCTGTTGTTGAAGCAAAGCCCGAGCCTGCTGTGAACAGAAGACCTGTTCAAAAAGCTCAGCCTGCTCCTGTGAAAAAATCACGCAGCGATGTTGCGGATCTGCTCGATGAGCTTGACAGCAAAATCTGAGTTGACAAACGGCTGATTCGGTGATATTATATTAAATAATAAAAAGCGTTGAGAAGGACATGAGTCTCAGAAAGCCGCTTTCAGAGAGCAGGGCGTTTGGTGAAAGCCTTGTATCCGGCACTGTTGCTTACCGCCTTTGAGCCCGTGCAGGAAATGGCGCGGCGTATTAACCGCGTTAAGGTTTTTGAGGACAGCGCAAGCTGTCGAACTTGGGTGGAACCACGAGTAACTTCGTCCCAATATTCCTTTATGGAATATTGGGGCTTTCTTTTTATAAACAATTATTTCAGATAAAGGAGAATGAAAGATGATTAACATTGAGTTAAAGGGCGGCGTCGTCAAGGAGTTTGACGCAGGAGTATCGCCCGCTGAAATCGCAAAGTCAATCGGCATGGGTCTTTATAAGTCCGTATGCGCTGCCAAAATCAACGGCGAGGTATGTGACCTGCGCACCCCTATCAATGAGGACTGCAAGGTTGAGCTGCTGACCTTCGACGACGCGGAAGGCAAGAAGGCATTCTGGCATTCGGCTTCACACGTTCTTGCACAGGCGGTAAAAAGACTTTATCCCAATGCAAAATGCGCGATCGGTCCCGCTATCGACAGCGGATTCTACTATGACTTTGATGTCGAGAAGCCCTTCTCGGCAGAGGATTTGGAAAAGATCAAGGCTGAAATGAAGAAGATTGTCAAGTCCGGTCTTGAAATCAGCCGTTTCGAGCTTGCTCCCGATGAGGCAATCGCTAAGCTTACAGAGATGGACGAGCCTTACAAGGTTGAGCTTGCCAAGGAGCACACGGACAAGGGCGAGAACATCAGCTTCTACAAGCAGGGAGAGTTTGTTGACCTCTGCGCGGGTCCTCACCTCATGAGCGTCGCTCCGATCAAGGCGGTTGAGCTCACAAACTGCACAGGCGCATACTGGCGCGGCGACGCGAGCAAGGCACAGCTTTGCCGCGTATACGGCGTCGCATTCCCGAAGGCTTCAATGCTCGAGGAGCACCTGACACAGCTTGCCGAAGCCCGCAAGCGCGATCACAACAAGCTCGGCAGAGAGATGGGCTTCTTCACAACAGTTGACTATATCGGTCAGGGACTTCCCATCTTGCTTCCAAAGGGCGCGAGAGTGATCCAGCTTCTCCAGCGCTTTGTCGAGGACGAGGAACAGAAGCGCGGCTGGCTGCTTACAAAGACTCCCTTTATGGCTAAGAGCGACCTCTACAAAATCAGCGGACACTGGGATCACTATCAGGACGGCATGTTCATTTTCGGCGATCCCGACAGCGACAGCGAGGTATACGCTCTCCGTCCGATGACATGCCCGTTCCAGTATCAGGCATATCTCAACAAGCAGCGTTCCTACCGCGACCTGCCGCTCAGATACAACGAGACCTCAACTCTGTTCCGCAACGAGGCTTCGGGTGAAATGCACGGCTTGATCCGTGTGCGCCAGTTCACAATTTCAGAGGGACACCTCATGTGCACACCCGAGCAGCTCGAGGACGAGTTCAAGAAGTGCGTAGAGCTTGCGGCTTTTATGCTCAAGACAGTAGGCTTGTATGAGGACGTTTCCTACCGTTTCTCCCAGTGGGATCCCGACGACCGCGCCAAGTATATCGGCACTCAGGAGGAGTGGGATAATGTTCAGGATATGATGGGCAAGATCCTCGACCACCTCGGAATCAAGTACGAGATCGGCGTCGGCGAGGCTGCGTTCTACGGCCCGAAGCTCGATATTCAGATCAAGAATGTCTACGGCAAAGAGGATACCCTGATTACAATTCAGATTGATCCGTATCTCGCTGAGAAGTTCGACATGGAATATGTTGACCGCGACGGCGAGAAAAAGCACCCGTTCATTATCCACCGTACCTCGATCGGCTGCTACGAGAGAACTCTCGCGCTTCTTATCGAGAAGTATGCAGGCGCGTTCCCGCTGTGGCTTGCTCCCACACAGATCAAGTTGCTTGCTGTTGCAGACAGACACCTCGACTATGTTTACGAGATCAAGAAGCAGCTTGAGGCTGAGGGCTTCCGCGTTGAGGTTGACAGCAGAAGTGAGAAAATCGGCTATAAGATCCGCGAGGCGCAGCTCGAGAAGGTTCCCTATATGTTCATCGTAGGCGACAAGGATATCGAGGCAGGCACAGTTTCTGTCCGCCACAGAAAAGAGGGCGACCTCGGCGCAATGCAGCTCTCCGACTTCATCGCTCTCGCTAAGGAAGAGATCGAAACAAAGGCTATCAAGTAAAAATATCGCAAATTTGAAAAAAACTCTTGCAATTTGTAAATAGATGTAGTATAATCTATCTGTTAATTGTGTAAAGAAGTAGGTGAAAAGAATGAAAGAAAACATCCATCCTAAGTATGAGCAGACCACAATCACTTGTGCTTGCGGTAATGTAATTGAAACAGGATCAACAAGGAAGGACATCCGCGTTGAAATCTGCTCAAAGTGCCATCCTTTCTACACAGGAAAGCAGAAGCTTGTTGATACAGGCGGACGTGTTGACAGATTCAAGAAGCGTTTCAACATTGCGAAATAACATTTTTCGAAGCTCAAAGGCGGCACGCTTGTGTCGCCTTATTTTCGTTTGAGGAGGGGAACTGCCGTGAATAAGGATTACAAGACCGTTGCGCGTGAGGCGAGCGACGAATTTGTCGAGAAGCGTTCGCGCTTTATCGGCTACGTCAAGCCCGTCAAAACCGAGGAAGAGGCTGTGGCTTTCATCAATCAGAAGCGCAGCGAGCACTGGGACGCGCGTCACAATGTCTACGCATATTCCTTGCGCGAGGGCAATATCAAGCGCTACAGCGACGACGGCGAGCCATCGGGCACGGCAGGTATGCCTGTGCTCGACGTAATTGTCAAAAATGAGATCTATGATGTCTGCGTTGTCGTTACCCGTTATTTCGGCGGCGTGCTGCTGGGTACAGGCGGTCTGGTGCGCGCGTATTCGCAGGGAAGCAAGATCGCCCTTGAGTCCGGCGGAATTGTTTTGATGCAGTCATGTTCGCTCTGCGGGGTTTCGTGCAGCTACAACCGCTACGGCAAGGTCAGCTCTCTTGTTATGGAAAACGGCGCGACAATAGACGATACAATATACGAATCGGATGTAAAAATCAAGTTCCACATTCCGCCTGAGCAGCTTTCGCAGCTTAACAAGAAGCTTGCGGACGCGACCTCGGGCGAGGTGCAGGCGGAATCTGACGGAGAATCATATTTTATGACGCCGCTAAATTCCTGAATATTTTTTGAAAAAAATAAAGGATATCGGAAAAAAACGGCGTAATAATATTTAGAATACCATTTTTTCAGGAGAACTGCGGGAAAGGAGGCGTTTTTTTGGCTTTTCCCGAGGGCTTTATTTACGAGTTAAAAGCGAGAAATGATATTACCGAAGTCATTTCCAACTACATAAGTCTTAAACGGCGCGGCAGGAACATGGTCGGCCTGTGTCCGTTTCACGGTGAAAAAACGCCGTCTTTCAATATATATACGGAAACAGACTCCTTCTACTGCTTTGGCTGCGGCGCGTCGGGCGACGTTATTTCATTTATAATGAAAATAGAAAACCTCGATTACCTCGACGCTGTGCGTTATCTTGCACAGCGCGCGGGCATAGAGGTTCCCGACAATTCCTACGACAGCAGCATGAGCAATCTGCGCAAGCGGATTTTTGAAGCTAACCGCGAGGCGGCGCGTTTTTATTACAGGACGCTTATTTCTCCCGCTGGCAGAACAGGACTGGATTATCTCCGACGCAGAATGCTCACGGACGCGACTATCCGCCACTTTGGACTGGGCTTCGCTCCTGACAGCTGGACTGCTCTCAGTGACTATCTTATCGATAAGGGCTTCAAGCCCGACGAGCTTATAAGCGCCAACCTTTCGGTAAGGCGGCGCAACGGCAAGGGCGTTATCGACCGTTTCCGCGGACGCGTTATGTTCCCTATTATCGATTTGCGCGGAAATGTAATCGCCTTCGGCGGCAGAATCATGACTGACGAAAAGCCGAAATATCTCAATTCCTCTGATACTCCCGTATTCAAGAAGAGCGAGAACCTCTTTTCACTTAACAACGCTAAGAACTCCGGCAGCAGAGCGCTGCTTCTTTGCGAGGGCTATATGGACGTGATTTCCGTCAATCAGGCGGGCTTTCAGAACGCTGTCGCGTCGCTGGGAACGGCTCTTACCTCGGAGCAGGCGAGCCTTATGAAGCGCTACGCCGACGAGATCATTATCTGCTATGACGCTGACGAAGCAGGTCAGAAGGCGACGGCAAGGGCGATTCCGCTGCTTCGCGAGGCAGGGCTCAACATCAGGGTACTCTCGATCCCGAACGGCAAGGATCCCGACGAGTTCATCAAGTCAAAGGGTGCCGACGGTCCGGCAGCGTTCAAGGCGATAATCGATGCGAGCGGCAACGATGTTGATTACCGTCTGCAGAAGCTGAGAGCGGACTATAATCTTACCACATCAGAGGGCAGGGTAGGTTATCTCGAAGCCGCGGCAAGGCTGATTTCGGATATTAAAAGCCCGATTGAGCGCGATGTCTATGTTTCCAAGCTCTGCAAGGAGTTTGAGATCGATAAAAACGCATTTAATTTGCAGATAAATAACCTCAGCAGCCGCAACAAGCGTGAGAACCGCAAAAAGGAAATGCGGAAAATCCGCTCCGAGCTGAACGGTACGAATGATAAAATCGACAAGGAGCGGCATACTAAGCTGAGAAGCACCAGCGCTGAGGAGAGTCTTTTGGCTCATCTGATAAATAATCCGGACTCGCTTAAGGCGATCCGTCAGTACATCTCGGCAGAAGATTTTCAGAATTCGCTGATGAAGCGTTATTTTGAGTATTTCAGCGGCAGAATAGATTCTGGACTTGACCCGATGAACAACGTCACCGCAGATTTCAGCGACGACGAGCGGTCGAGGATATATCAGATTCTCTCGAAATACTCGGGAATCTCACAGACACCGCAGGCGCTTTTTGAAAGCATTCAGATCATCAAGTCCGAGAGCGAACGCCCTAAGGATACCGCCGGTATGACAGACGACGATATCTCAAAGCTGTTTGCGAATATGAGGAAAAATAAAAAATAATTGGAATAGAAGGAAAGGATGTGTGTGCGTATGGCACAGCAGGAAAAAAGGTCACTGGTAAAGGAGCTTGTCGAGTTAGGCAAGCAGAAGGGCTCGCTGACTAACCAGGATATTCTCGATGCAATCGGCGAAGCCGATATGGATCCCGAGAAGCTCGAAAAGCTCTATGACGCCATCGAATCTCAGGGTATCGAGATTATCGAGGACATGGTCGATATCAAAATCGAGGATATCGAAATCCCCTATGAGGAATCCAAGGACGACGACTCTTCCGCACCTGTCTCCGATACGGGTCTTGCCATCGACGACCCTGTCAAGGTGTACCTGAAAGAAATCGGCAGGGTTCCGCTGCTTTCTTCCGATGAGGAAGTTGACCTCGCAATCCGTATCTCAAACGGCGACGTAGCCGCGAAGCAGCGCTTGAGTGAAGCCAACCTCCGTCTTGTTGTCAGCATTGCCAAGCGCTACCTCGGCAGAGGAATGCAGTTCCTCGATCTGATCCAGGAGGGCAACCTCGGTCTTATCAAGGCGGTTGAGAAGTTCGACTATACAAAGGGCTTCAAGTTCTCCACCTACGCGACATGGTGGATCCGTCAGGCTATCACCAGAGCGATTGCCGACCAGGCACGCACGATCCGTATTCCCGTCCACATGGTTGAAACCATCAACAAGGTCAAGAAGGTTCAGAGCCAGCTTCTCCACCAGAACGGTCACGAGCCCACTCCCGACGAGATCGCAGAAGAGATCGATATGCCCGTCGATAAGGTGCGCGAGATCATGCGTGTAGCGCAGGAGCCTGTTTCTCTTGAAACTCCTATCGGCGAAGAGGAGGACAGCCACCTCGGAGACTTCATTCCCGACAATGACGCTCCCGCTCCCGCTGACGCCGCTTCACACACAATGCTCAGAGAGCAGCTCGCCGACGTGCTCTCAACTCTCACACCCCGTGAGGAGAAGGTTCTCCGTCTCCGTTTCGGTCTTGAGGACGGCAGAAGCCGCACCCTCGAGGAGGTAGGCAAGGAGTTCAATGTGACCCGTGAGCGTATCCGCCAGATCGAGGCGAAGGCTCTCAGAAAGCTCCGTCACCCCTCGCGCAGCAGAAAACTCAAGGATTACCTTGATTACTAATATTCCTTTTTAGAATTATGTATGAATTTGAAGATGTCGCTCAGATGCTCGATCAGATAGCGGACGCAATGCCGTACGAGCTGTACCGCGACTTAAACGGCGGCATTTCACTTTTGCCGCACACAAAAATCCATCCGCAGGCGCTTCATAACGACCTGTTCATTCTCGGCGAGTACATACGCAATTCCCTCGGCAACGCGATCGTTTTTTACTACGGCTCAATCGTCCGCATATACGGACATGTCGGCAGGGAAGAGCTCTACCGCCAGCTGACGCGTATCCTACACCACGAGGTCAGGCACCACAACGAGTATCTCGCGGGCACGGACGATCTCGGAATCTGGGACGAAGAGCAGATAGTTGATTATCTTAAGCGTAACGGAGTAAAACCGAATAAGTAAAATTTTACGGACAGGCTATTTCAGTCTGTCCGTTTACTTGTGCAACATTTACATAATTGGAGTAAAATTTTCTACAACCTAAATAGATTGCCTAAAGAGCAAATTTCTTATAAAGAATTATTATTGTTGGCTGTTTGTGATACAATGATAATGATAAAATGCGCCAAATAGGAGGCATTGCGTTGAAATTCAAAAGATTGATATCAGGAGTATTGAGTATGATAATGATGAGTGGACTGTGTGCGACCGCGGCTAACGCGGCAGGTGAGAAGGACTATCAGGCATACGCGGCAAAGCTCGACAAATGGGCTTATAACGGCACCGATTTGGGAGCGACTTTTACCGAAAAAGGCACTACCTTTAAGCTCTGGTCGCCTTATGCTGACGGCGTTACCCTTACTGTTTACGAAAAGGGCAGTGAGGACGAGGGCGGCGAGACAGTCGCGACCAAGGAAATGAGCTTTGACAAAAAGACGGGCGTCTGGGAAGCAGGCGTCAACGGAAACCTCGCGGGTATGTACTACACCTACACCGTCAAGCACGGCGACGACGAGTATGTGACGGGTGATATATACGCGAAGGGCTGCGGCGTAAACGGCAAGCGATCGATGGTAGTTGACCTCAGCAAGACTAACCCCGACAACTGGGAAAACGACAGACATATCTTTGTTCCTCATGCTACCAACGCTTCCGTTTGGGAGATTTCCGTAGCTGATTTTTCCTCCTCGGAGAGCAGCGGCGTAATTGACTCTCACCGCGGAAAATTCCTTGCGTTTACCGAAAACGGCACCACGATCGACGGCGTTCAGGGCGGAACTCCGACCTGTGTTGACTACCTCAAAAAGCTCGGTGTAAAGTACGTCCAGATCATGCCGATGTACGACTTCGGCTCCGTTGACGAGAGCAAGGACATTATGGAGCAGTACAACTGGGGTTATGACCCTGTAAACTACAACTGCCCCGAGGGTTCATACTCAACCAACCCATATGACGGCAATGTCCGCATCAAGGAATGTAAGCAGATGATTCAGGCGCTCCATAACGCGGGAATCGGCGTTATCATGGACGTGGTTTACAACCATACATATTCCACTGATTCATGGTTCCAATACAGCGTCCCGAATTACTACTACAGAATGAATCCCGACGGAACCTTCTCAAACGGCTCGGGCTGCAGCAACGACACCGCTTCCGAGCATCTGATGTTCCGCAAATATATGATTGACTCCGTGACCTACTGGGCAAAGGAGTACCACATTGACGGCTTCCGTTTTGACCTTATGGGTCTGCACGACGTAACCACGATGAACTCAATCCGCGACGCGCTCGACGGACTTTATGAGGACGGCAGCGGCAAGCAGATCATCATGTACGGCGAAGCATGGAACATGGAAACCAACGCCGACACAGGAACCGTGATGGCAAACCAGAATAACCTCAAGCAGCTCAACGCTCGCATCGGTGCCTTCAACGACGGTATCCGTGACGCGATCAAGGGCAAGGTTTTCGGCGGCGGCGAGGGCTTTGTACAGAAAGGCAAGAACCGCTCCGGTATCAAAACAGGCTTCCTCGGTCAGTCCGAGGCGAGTACAGGCTGGGCGAGCGCGCCTACACAGTGCGTGACCTACGCGTCCTGCCACGACAATCTCGCGCTTTACGACAAGCTCGTCGATTCAGTTTACGGCGACGGCACATACCGCGACCGCCACGAGGATCTTGTCGCGATGAACAAGCTCTCGGCGGCGATCGTAATGACCTCTCAGGGTATTCCGTTCTTCCTCGGCGGCGAGGAATTCGCTCGCAGCAAGGACGGCGACGAGAACTCATTCTCCTCGTCACGCGAGGAAAATATGCTCGACTGGAAGAGCCTCGAAAACTACAGCGATATCGTTGAATACTACCGCGGACTTCTCAAAATCCGCGAGACCTTTGCAGCGCTCACCGACAGCACCGCGACGACCGCAAATAACGTCACCACTCTTGAAAATCTGCCTGCAGGCGTATGTGCCTATGTTGTACCGAATACGGAATCAGGCAAGTGGAACAAGCTCTGTGCTGTTTTCAACGGCTCGGACGATGATCAGAACGTCAGCATTGAAGGCGAGTGGATCCAGATCGCGAACGAGGAGTCGGCAGGTCTGAGAAAGCTAGGCACAGCATCGGGCAACCTCAGCGTAAAGGCGCATTCAGCAGCTATTTATGTTGACAAGAGCAGCTACGAGAAGGCGGGTATCACCGACAGCGAGGGTATTGTATTTATCAATTACTACGATAATTCAACCAAGGAAAAGCTAAAGACGCAGGCGGTATCCGACGCTATAGGCAAGACCTTTGATGTTAACGCACTTGCCGCGGCGCTCAATTATGATATCAAATCATCATCGGGCGATACCAGAGGCGAGTTTACGGATTCCGTCAAGCACGCAGATGTTTATGTAGAAAAATACGCGGGCAAGATGTGCGATGTTACGATCCGATTTATCGACGATATAAACGGCTCGGAGCTTGAGGATTCGTTTATTATCCGCAACAGAGAGGGCAATGCGTACTTCACACCGCGTCTGCCAAGTATAGAGGGCTACCGTCTTGTTCTTGACCAGCTGCCCGATAACGGCGCCGGCGAGATGAAGGGCGAGAAAATCACCGTTGATTATAAATACACCAGAGTAACCGACGATACCGACGCTTCTGTCTGCGTAGTCAACGCGGTTTATATGGCGGACGACGGCAGGATCATCGAAAAGAGCACCATCACCGGCTCGGCAGGAGAGGAGTACACCCTTCCCGATAACGAGTACGAGGATCTCAATCTGATTGAGCTTCCCGAAAACTTTACGGGCGTTTTCCGCGAGGGTGAAATCAATGTTCTGTTCCGCTACTCTTCACGTCCCGACCCATATGCCCAGGCGCTCAAGTATGTAATCATTGCTCTCGGAGTGATCGGAGTACTTTGCGTTGTATCCGTATTCACCTCGCGCTATTCACGCAGGGAGCGCCTGAGAAAGAAAATGGATATCATTGAAAATACGGACGAATAGGTCAGATATTTCCGCTCCGTGCGGAATCAAGATAATTATAAAAAGGAGAGAATATCAATGAAAACAACAAAAAAGATTGTTGCTTCCGTTCTTGCCGCGTGTATGCTGGCGTCAACGAGCGTGATAACGTCTTTTGCGGCTGTTGATGACGATACGGTCGGCGTTACGCACGATTACATCAAGGCCAACGAAGCGATTGACGCTGAGTACACGTACAGCAAGGACGACCTCGGAGCAAAGTATACCCCTGAGTCCACGACCTTCAAGGTATGGTCGCCGACTGCAACCGAGGTAACGCTCAATCGCTACGCCACCGGCTCCGACAAGGAAGCAGGCGCCAAGAAGCTCGGAACCGTCACCATGGAGAAGCTGATGGACGGCGACAAGTGGACGGGCGTATGGACAACGACAGTCAGCGGCGACATCAAGAACACCTATTACACCTATTCAATCACAGCTGCGCATCCCAAGTCAGGCGCAATGCAGACAGCCGAGACACAGGACGTTTACTCCGTTGCAACAGGCGTTAACGGCAAGCGTTCAATGGTTTGCGACCTCGAATCCACCAACCCCAAGGGCTGGGAGAAGGACGGTCATGTTCTTCCCGACAAGAGCACCGACAGCTACGTATGGGAGCTTCACGTCAAGGACTTCTCATATGATAAGGGTTCGGGCGTCAGCGAGGCGAACCGCGGCAAGTATCTTGCCTTCACAGAAGAAGGAACGACCCTGAACAGCGCTGGTAAGATTTCTACCTGTATCGATTATCTCAAGCAGCTCGGCGTAACAACCGTTCAGCTCAACCCCTTCTATGACTTCCAGTCAATCAACGAGGCGGGCAGTGACGATCAGTTCAACTGGGGCTACGATCCTCAGAACTATAACGTTCCCGAAGGCTCATATTCCTCAAATCCCTACGACGGCAACGTAAGAATCAACGAGTGCAAGCAGATGATCCAGGCTCTCCACAATGCCGGCATCAGCGTAGTTATGGACGTTGTTTACAACCACACCTACGCAAGCGACAAGGAAGGCTCATGCTTCCAGGCTACCGTACCTGATTACTACTACCGTCAGACCGCGACCGGAGCATTTTCCAATGGTTCAGGCTGCGGAAATGAGGTTTCCTCTGAGCGAGCCATGACCAGAAAGTATATTGTTGATTCCTGTCTCTATTGGGTCAACGAGTACCATGTTGACGGCTTCCGCTTTGACCTCATGGGTCTTATCGACACCGAAACCATGAATATTATCCGCGACGAGCTCGATAAAGTTAATCCGAAGCTCACCATCTGGGGCGAAGGCTGGACAGGCGGCACATCTACCTATGCAACCAACACCTGCACAGGCCAGAAATTCTATCCCGCTGAACAGAAAAACGCATCTAAGCTCAACGAGCGCGTTGCTTTCTTCAACGACAAGATCCGCGACGGTATCAAGGGCTCTGTTTTCGATATCAATGATAGGGGCTTCATCGCAGGCAACCAAAAAGCAGCCAAGGATATCCGCTACGGCGCAAGAGCTAATTCAGCGGCAAAGAACGGCTGGCTGGCTCAGTCTCCCGCACAGTGCGTAACCTATGCCGACTGCCACGACAATGCTACCCTTTACGACCAGATCATCGCTTCCGCGGGTCTGGGCAACTACGGCGAGAGAAATGACACCGCTGTTGCGATGAACAAGTTTGCTGCGGCGATCCAGTTTACCTCTCAGGGCGTGCTCTTCAATCTC
>ONDL01000021.1:0-4820 GCA_900316555.1 uncultured Eubacteriales bacterium
GTTTGTGATCTTGGCGGCATTCTCGCTGACCTTGATTTTCGGTTCGATATCTCCCTCGGCGTTCTCGACCGCGACGAGCTTGTAAACTCCGCCGAAAACAGGCGATGAGGAAGAGGTGATAAGCCGTTCGCCGACTCCGAAGGTGTCGACCTGAGCGCCCTGCATCATCAGGTCGCGGATCAGCTTTTCGTCGAGCGCGTTCGAGGCGGTGATTTTACACTCTGTAAGACCCGCGTCGTCGAGCATTTTGCGCGCCTTTTTCGAGAGGTATGAAATATCGCCTGAGTCAAGTCTGATTGCGCACTTTGTCCTTCCCTGAGGGAGCAGAACCTCCTTGAATACCTTTATAGCGTTGGGAATGCCGCTGCGCAGCGTGTTGTAGGTGTCGACGAGCAGGGTAGGGTTGTCGGGATAGAGCTCGCAGTAAGCGCGGAAGGCTTCATATTCGCTGTCGAACATCTGAACCCACGAATGCGCCATGGTGCCGCCCGCGGGAACTCCGTAGAGCTCGTCGGTGAGGGTGCAAGCGGTACCTGCGCAGCCGCCGATATACGCGGCTCTCGCTCCGAGAACAGCGCCCGATTCACCCTGTGCGCGGCGTGAGAGCGTCTGGTGATTGAGCGAGAGAAGGACGTATGTTTCGATTATCTGAGCCTCGATCGCGGGTGCGCGTACTGTGAGAATCGGTTCGTTCGGGAAAACGGGAGTTCCCTCGGGAACAGCCCAGATGTCGCCCGTAAAGCGGAAGTCCTTGAGATAATCGAGAAACTCCTCGTCAAAAATGCCCTTGGAGCGGAAGTAGGCGATATCGTCGTCGTCAAAGTGCAGCTCCTTGATGTAGTCTATAACCTGCTCAAGACCCGCGGCGATCGCAAAACCGCCGTTGTCGGGTACCTTGCGGTAAAAAACGTCGAAGTACACCTTGCGCTTGTAAAAATCGTATTTGAAGTAGCCGTTGGACATGGTGAATTCATAGAAATCACAAAGCATCGCCAGATTTTCTTTTTTCATAGCCGTCTCCTTGACATATTATTAGTAATAATGATTTTGGCACTCTCAAGTTGTATTTTATCAATCCGCGGCGGCTTTGTCAACGGTTTTAAACAAAAACAGGAGAGGTTTTAAGCCTCTCCCTTGGTATTTGTATAAAATTGTGCTCAGTGCGGATATTTCTGGAGCAGCTCCTTGAGGTCGTAAGGCGTCGCCTGATAGACAAAGTAGTTGAGCCAGTTGGTGTAGAGCAGGGTAGCGTTGCTGCGCCAGACCATCGGCGGCGTGAGCGACGCGTCGTCGTTCGGGAAGTAGTTGCAGGGTACGTTCGGGTTCAGTCCGCGGCTGACGTCGCGGTAATACTCGTTCGCGAGGGTTTCGCGGTCGTACTCGGCGTGTCCCGTGATGAACACCTGCCTGCCCGTTTTGTTGCAGATAACCGCGGGGCCTGCCTCGTCGCTTACGGCGAGAACCTCAAGCGCACTGCAGCGCTTCAAGTCCTCGAGCCTTACAGTAGTGTAGCGTGAGTGCGGGATCCGGAAGCTGTCGTCAAAGCCGAACATCAGGTGATGCGTCGGATTGAGCACTTTGTGGGTGTAGATGCCGCTGAGTTTTTCTTCGAGAGCGTATTTCTGAATACCGTAGTGGTAATACAGTCCCGCCTGAGCGCCCCAGCAGATGTGGAAGGTGGAGTAGACATTGTGTTTTGACCACTCCATAATCTCGCACAGCTCCTCCCAGTAGTCGACTTCTTCAAAAGGAATCTGTTCAACGGGTGCGCCCGTGATGATCAGTCCGTCGAAGGTGTCGTCCCTGACTTCCTCGAACGTCTTGTAGAAGGTCGTCAGGTGCTGCGGAGAGGTATTTTTCGAGGTGTGAGAAGCCATCTGCAGCAGCTCGATGTCAACCTGCAGCGGACTGTTTCCGAGCAGACGGAGAAGCTGGGTCTCAGTCGCGATTTTTGTGGGCATGAGGTTGAGAATCAAAATTTTCAGCGGACGGATATCCTGTCTGAGCGCCACTTCGTTCGGCATGACGAAAATATTCTCTGTTTCAAGTATTTTGATCGCGGGCAAATTGCTTTGAACCTTAATCGGCATAGCTCTCACTCCTTTCTGTTGGCAGTTATTAGTGGTTAATTAAACGTCGCAGACAAACAATATGAATCGGGTGCGGGCAGAGCCCGCCCGCAATTATTCATTATTATTTATTCACTATTCGTTATTCTTTAATACTGCTTGCCCCAGAATACCATATGCTTGGCAGGCTTGCCGCAGCATACGCAGGTATCTGCGAGGTGCTCCTCCTCAAAGGGAATGCAGCGGCTCTTTACACCGCCTGTTTCGTCCTTGAGCTGATCCTCACAGGCGGAATCTCCGCACCACATTGCCTTGATGAAGCCCGGGTGGTTCTTCGCGGTGTCGATGAACTCCTCGTGGGTTCTCGCGACAAAGGTCTTTTCCTCGGTGTTCTTCGCAGCGCGGTCATACATATCCTTGTGGATAGTCTTGAGCAGGTTTTCGATGTATTCGCTCAGACCCTCGAGCGGAACAAACGCCTTTTCTCTGGTGTCGCGGCGGACTACGACGCACTGATTCTTCTCGATGTCCTTGGGACCGATCTCAACTCTGACGGGCACGCCCTTCATCTCGTACTCAGCGAACTTCCAGCCGGGAGCGTGATCGCTGTCGTCGAGCTTTACGCGGAACTTCTTTGAAAGCTCTGCCTTGAGCTCGTCAGCCTTCTCGAGAACGCCTTCCTTGTGCTGGGCGATCGGGATAAGCGCGACCTGAATGGGCGCTACCTTCGGCGGAAGCACAAGTCCGTCGTCGTCGCTGTGAACCATGATGAGCGCGCCGATCATGCGGGTCGAAACGCCCCATGAGGTCTGGTGCGGATAGTGCAGCTTGTTGTCCTTGCCGGTGTAGGTGATGCCGAAGCTCTTAGCGAAGCCGTCGCCGAAGTAGTGAGAGGTGCCGCCCTGTAAAGCAACGCCGTTGTGCATCATCGGCTCGATTGTGTATGTCGCCTCAGCGCCGGCGAACTTCTCTTTCTCGGTTTTCTGACCGACGACAGCGGGGATTGCGAGGGTCTCGGCGTAGAAGTCGGTGTAGACCTTGAGCATTTTCAGGGTTTCCGCCTGAGCCTCCTCGGCGGTCGCGTGCATTGTATGACCCTCCTGCCAGAGAAACTCCGAGGTTCTCAGAAACGGGCGGGTCGTCTTTTCCCAGCGAACGACGCTGCACCACTGGTTGTAGAGCTTGGGCAGATCGCGGTAGGTCTTTATGATCTTCTTGTAGTGCTCGCAAAAGAGCGTTTCGGAGGTTGGACGTACAGCCAGACGCTCGGTGAGCTTTTCCTGACCGCCGATCGTTACCCACGCGCATTCGGGTGCGAAGCCCTCAACGTGGTCCTTCTCTCTCTGGAGAAGGCTTTCGGGAATGAACATCGGCATATATACGTTCTCGTGACCTGTTTCCTTGAAGCGTCTGTCCATATCCGCCTGCATAAGCTCCCAGAGAGCGTAGCCGTAGGGACGGATAACCATGCAGCCCTTGACGCCCGAATAATCGACCAGTTCAGCCTTTTTAACAATATCTGTGTACCATTTCGCAAAATCCTCGTCGCGGCTCGTAATAGCCTCGACCATTTTTTTATTTTCAGCCATATCTATTCCTCCGTTGTTGTTACATAACATTTCAATTATACAACAGTTTATCGGGTTTGACAAGGACTTTTTGCAAAGTGGGTTTTGCGGAAAACAAAAGGAGAGGCAGGAACGATCCAACCTCTCCGATTTTTATTCAGGTTAAGAAATCAAGCGGCGATTAAGCCTTGCCGACGGAACCGAAGAGCTCCATCTTCTCCTTAACGGTATCCTTGATAGCCTGGAAGCCGGGTGCGAGAAGCTTTCTGGGATCGAAACCCTTGCCCTGGAGATCCTTGCCTGCCTCGATGTACTCTCTTGTCGCCGCAGCGAAAGCGAGCTGGCACTCGGTGTTTACGTTGATCTTGGAAACGCCGAGGGAGATAGCCTTCTTGATCATGTCAGCGGGAATGCCTGTGCCGCCGTGGAGAACGAGGGGCATCTCGCCTGTGAGCTGCTGGATAGCGTCGAGAGTATCAAAGCTCAGACCTGCCCAGTTCTCGGGATACTTGCCGTGGATGTTGCCGATACCTGCCGCGAGCATGGTAACGCCGAGATCCGCGATCATCTTGCACTCTGCGGGATCCGCGCACTCGCCTGCGCCGATAACGCCGTCCTCTTCGCCGCCGATGGAGCCAACCTCAGCCTCGATGGAGAGACCGAGCTCCTCACAGGTAGCTACGAGTTCCTTTGTCTTTTCAACGTTCTCCTCGATCGGATAGTGGGAGCCGTCGAACATGATGGAGCTGAAGCCTGCCGCGATGCAAGCCTTTGCGCCTTCGTATGAGCCGTGGTCAAGGTGGAGAGCTACGGGAACGGTGATCTTGAGCTCCTCGAGCATACCGTTAACCATGCCGACTACGGTCTTGTAGCCGCACATATACTTTCCTGCGCCCTCGGAAACACCGAGGATAACGGGGGAGTTGAGCTCCTGAGCAGTCAGGAGGATCGCCTTTGTCCACTCAAGGTTGTTGATGTTGAACTGACCTACCGCGTAGTGACCTGCCTTTGCCTTTGTAAGCATTTCTTTTGCGTTTACTAATGGCATATTCATCTTCCTTTTTCTGAAAAATTTCAACAGCGGAACGTCTCCCACCGTCGAGTTACAATTATTATACTATAATTTATACCAAAAATAAAGTCATTTCAAGAAAAAAGGGAGAAAAAACTTATAAAATTTTAT
>ONDL01000021.1:4855-25872 GCA_900316555.1 uncultured Eubacteriales bacterium
ATAGTTCACCAAAATTTCACATTCAATCGCTTGCGTTCGGGCTTTTTAAGATGTATAATGTTATAGTAACAAAATAGAAATCAGGTGATTATACTATGGATTATAAACCCGAGAACGACTTCTACGGTAACGCTCCGCAGAAGCCTTTTACAGAGAAGAACGACTATTCACAGCCTGCTCAGCGGTATGTCCCGCAGCAGCAGGCGTTCACTCCGCAGCCCTCGAACCAACCGTTTGAGCCGCCTGTGCCGCCGCAGGATTTCAACCCCGAAAAGCCCCTGATGCCCAAAGAGCCTCAGCAAAATCAGCCTGTTGAGATTCCTGCGGTTGAGATGCCCCAGAGCGAGCAGTTCAATCCCGTGCAGCACACTGCGGTCTATCAGAACGGAGCGTTCGTCACTCCCGAGCCGCCGAGGTTCCCGCAGAATGCTTACGGTCAGCCTCAGCCGCCGTATCCGCCGCAGGGCTATTATCCGCAGCCGGTGCAGCAGAACATATATGCCCGTCCCGAGCAGCAGAATGTCTACGCTCAGCCCGAGCAGCAGAATGTTTACGCTCAGCCAAAGCCGCCCAAGCAGAAGTCCAACAAGGGACTTATCGCGGTTATCATCGTGCTCAGCGTGCTTCTCGCGGGCAGCCTTGCGGGAATTCTCGTCTACGTGCTCCACAACGGCAGCCAGCATACTGCGAAAAACGACGACTCCGTGAACGGCTTCCACGAGTTCACCCTGCCAGACAACGGCAACGGCGGCGGATTCTTCCAGCAGGAGACCACAGCTCCCGTGGTGAACGACCAGAGCGACTACAGCGACAAGATCATTCCCGACTACAGTGGAATGAAGCTCGAGAAGAAGCCCTCCGACGCCGAAAAGAACACCGAGTATGGCTCTGAGTACGCGTTCAAGAGCGTGTCCGGGTCCGTAGTCGGCATTATGGCGTATTCCGACAAGGACAAGACGCAGCTCAAGTCACAGGGCAGCGGCATTATCATCTCCCAGGGCGGCTATCTGATCACGAACGCCCATGTTATCGGCAACAGCAAGACAGCCTACGCGATCAGCGTTATCACCTCTGACGGCAAGGAATACAACGCGGGCGTTGTCGGCTTTGACAGCCGCACCGACCTCGCGGTTCTCAAGATGGACGACGCCGAAAACCTCAAGCCCGCGACCTTCGGAGATTCGGGCGACCTCACTCTCGGCGAGGACATCATCATCGTCGGCAATCCCGGCGGCATCAGCTACCAGAACTCAATGACAAAGGGCGTTGTATCCGCTCTTGACCGCGACGCCTCAAACAAGAGCATCGTCAAGTTTATCCAGACCGACGCGGCGATCAATCCCGGCAACTCCGGCGGCCCGGCGGTAAATATGTACGGTCAGGTCATCGGCGTTGCGAGCTCAAAAATCGCGGGCGTCGTCTACGAGGGCATGGGATTCTGCATTCCCACCGCGACCGTAAAGGAAATCGTAGACAGCCTCGTCAAAAACGGCTATGTCGAGGGCAGAGTCAAAATCGGCATCGTAGGCACCGCGGTAGACCTTGAGACCGCGACCTACAACAATGTTCCGCAGGGCATCTATGTCGATCAGGTTGACAAGGACGGCCCTTGCGGCGGCACAAAGCTCGCTGAGGGCGATATAGTCACCGCTCTTGACGGCGAGACGATTACCAACTTCTCGGAAATCTACAACGTGCTCGAGAAGCACAAGGACGGCGACAAGGTTACGCTGAAATACTATCAGGCGTCCACGGGCAAGGAAGTTGAGGAAGAAATCACCTTAGCGGCCGACAAATAATCAGCGATTGGTTTGGAAGGAGAATAATTATGATGACAGGACGATTTCGGGTGCGCTGTCCCGGGTGCGGCAACGTGACCGATATCAACACGGATATACCCTGTCCGAAATGCGGAAATACGCTCGCTCCTATGGGAGCTGAGATCAAGCTGTACAGAATGGGCAGCCCTATCGGAGTGGCGATCGGCTTCGGCGTTTACATCGACGGTCAGCCCTGCGGCCATATCGGCAACAAGGAAACCGTTTCCTACTCCGTACCCTTCGGCACGCACAATGTACGTATGACCGCGGGCATGAGCCGCAAGTGCGTCGACATGACGCTTACGCTTACTCCTCAGGCTCCGGTGGGATATCTCAAGGCGCACATTAAGCCCGGTTTCATCTCGAATACCGTTGTTATCGAGCCCGCGATGCCGCAGGATATGCCCTTATAAAATTTAAAACAATTAAGCCTTCCGCAGAGTCGCGTGACCATGCGGAAGGCTTTTATTATTCTTCAAAGTCCCAGTCGGGAATGTATTCGGTGCTCGCTGCGGACAGATCCTGGGTGAAGCCGTCGATGTTGTTCTGGAAAAGCGCTGCCTTCACCTTGTCGTACTCGCGCTGTGTGATTTTGCGTCCGAGCTTAGGGTGGCGTTTTGCCTCGCCCCAGGGCACGTACTGGCACATCAGGCTGACGAGGATTTCATCGCCGAAGGTACGCTTGAGCAGCTCGAGGGCGGCAATACTCTGCCTTGTGTGCGCGGGCAGGATCAGGTGGCGGACAATTACGCCCTTCTGAATCATGCCTTCGTCGTCGAACTTCGGCTTGCCGACCTGAAAGAGCATTTCCGCAATCGACGAGATCGCGGTCTCAACGTAATTCGGAGTGTGCGAGAACTTCTCGGCGAGCTTGTTGTCGCTGTATTTGAAATCGGGCAGGTAAACGTCCACCAGACCGTTCAGCAAAGTGAGTATTTTCGGCGAGGTGTAGCCCGAGCAGTTGTAGACGATCGGAATATTCGGGCGGTATATGCTCAGACTTTCGGCGACAGCCTCGGCAAAGTGGTCGGCGGTCACGAGGTTGATGTTGTGAACGCCGCTTTCCTCGAGCATTCTGTAGCATTCCGCCAGCTGTTTCGGCGTGAGCGTCGTGCCCCTGTTTTTGACGGAAATTTCGTAGTTCTGGCAGTACATGCAGTGCATGGTGCAGCCCGAAAAGAACACGGTGCCGCTGCCGTTTTTGCCGCTGATGCACGGCTCCTCGCCAAAGTGCGGTGCGACCCGCGCCACAACGGGCAGGGTACCCATACCGCAAAAGCCCTTTCCTACATGCTCTGTGCGGAGCGCGTTGCATTTTCTGGGACAAAGATTACATAACATTTTACATCACCGCTTTCAGTATATCACAGTTTTCGGCTAAATGCAAAAGTCTGTAAGAAAATCTTCTAAAATATCTCCGAGGTGGCAGATTTCCAAATTATTTTCGTTGCACAGTCCGACGAGCGCTTCCATTGCCGCTCTGTCTGCCGTGACGCAGTCGTAACGCAGACTTCTTTTGCCGCTTTGAGCCTCAATCCCGTAGCGGCATTCGCAGTCCTCGCTTTCAGTCATTTTATAGCTGGCCATTGTTCTCCCAAAAGTGAAATAACTTCACACAGAATAATATCATTTCATCAGTTCCGTGTCAATAATATTTACAAAAGTTTTACCGTTGATTGCTCGGCGCTGGTTTTCGTTTGCTGAAAATGCGGCGGCAGGCGGAAAATTTCACTTGTCATGCGGCTGAAAAGAGTGTATAATACCGATAGGCTATGCCTGCGTGTTTACGTTGAACGCGTCCCGTGCCAACGCGGCAGCACGGGGAAAAAATACCCGCATGCACCGCTGATTTTCGTGTCTGTAAGCGGTGTGAGCGGAGAACAACGGGAGGGTTCTTTATGATTCAAGTCGAGAACCTAAGAAAGGAATTCAAAAAAACTATTAAGGAACCGGGTCTGAAGGGCAGCTTCAAGTCGCTTTTCAAGCCCAAAACCGAGCGCGTCGTGGCGGTTGACGACATCAGCTTTGAGGTGCCCAAGGGCGAGATCCTCGGATTTATCGGCCCCAACGGCGCCGGCAAGAGCACTGTCATCAAGATGCTCACCGGAATTCTCACCCCGACCTCGGGCAGGTGCACCATCAACGGTAAAAATCCTACCGTAAACCGGAAGAGCTACGTAAAGGAAATCGGCGTGGTTTTCGGTCAGCGCACCCAGCTCTGGTGGGACCTGCCGCTGCGCGAGACATACGGCGTTCTCAAGGAAATTTACGAGGTTGACGAAAAGAGCTACAGGGAGCGAATGGCGTTTCTCAACGAAACGCTCGACCTTGAGAGCTTCATCTCAAGCCCCGTACGTACGCTTTCGCTCGGTCAGAGAATGCGGGCGGACATCGCAGCCTCTCTGCTGCACAGTCCGAAGGTGCTTTTCCTCGACGAGCCGACGATCGGTCTTGACGTTGTGGTAAAGGACAATATCCGCAGGGCGATTGAGCAGATCAACCGTCAGGAGCAGACGACGGTCATACTCACGACCCACGACCTCGCGGACATCGAGCTTCTAGCCGACCGCATCGTGATGATCGACAAGGGCAAGAACGTGTTCGACGGCTCTGTCGGCGAGCTAAAGACCCGCTACGGACAAATGCGCGAGCTTAATTTCGTCACCGATTCAACCGACCCCGAGAGCGCTCTGAGCTACCGCGAGCATTTCTCGCTCGACAGCGAGGACGTTTCGGTAAAGCGCGAGGGCTCGTCGGTAAAGGTGCGCTTCAACAGCGAGGCTGTGGCGGTATCGGACATTCTCGCTTACACTCTCGCGACCGTGCGCGTAAACGACATAAGCGTTAAGGACGCGGACATCGAGGAGATTATCCGCCGCCTCTACAAGCAGGGGGTGGACTGATGAAACGGGCTTTCAGGATTTATTTTCCGTTCATCAACGCGGGAATGCAGGAGACGGCTACTTACCGCGTAAACTGGATTTTCTATATACTCGGCAGCGTGCTCGGCTGCTTTGTGTCTTACTTTATCTGGCATGCGGTCTTTCTCTCGGGCGAGGGAGAAACAATGAACGGCTTCACATTGCCGCAGATGATTGTGTACATCTTCCTGATATTTCTGACTAGCACTATGATTGGCAGCGACGCCGCCTGGGCGGTGGGCGAGGAGGTTCGTGACGGCTCGATAGCCATGCGTCTGATCAAGCCTGTCAGCTACAATGCGACATTTCTCTTTCAGGAGCTGGGGAACAAGCTGCTGACCGAGATGTTTCTCGTCGTGCCTCTGATCGCGGGGCTCGAGATCGTAAGGACGATCCTCGTAGGCAGCCTGCAGTTCTCGGTAGTGAATCTCCTGATCTACCTGTGCAGCTGTGTGCTGGCGTATCTGATCAATTTCTTTTTCAACATCTGCTTCGGCTTCATCGCCTTCGTGATAAAGTATCTCTGGGGCGCGAATATGATGAAAAACTGCATTGTCGGCTTTCTCTCGGGCGCAATTATCCCGCTCTCGTTTCTGCCCGAAACGCTGGGTAGGATTTTCATGATACTGCCCTTCGCCTCACTGAACTACACGCCTGTTATGATTTACATGGGCGTTTACCAGGGTGCTGAGCTGCTCTATTTTCTCGGACTGCAGGTATTCTGGGCGCTGTTCTTCTGGGGACTGTCAAAGCTGCTCTGGGTCATCAGCGTCAAGCGTCTGAGCGTACAGGGAGGCTGAGCATGAAACAGATAAAACGTTTATTCCGTATCCACCGCATCTTCGTGGCTCAGGAGCTCAAGCGTATGATGGAGTACAAGGGCGACTTTATCGTCGGCGTCATCGGCTTTTTGATGGTTCAGTGCTCGAACCTGCTCTTTTTGTGGATCATATTCAACAACATTCCGAGCCTGATGGGCTGGAGCCTAAACGAGGTCGTGTTCATTTACGGCTTTTCGCTTATTCCCAAGGGTATCGATCACCTGTTTTTCGACAACCTCTGGGCAATCGGTCATTTCACTGTGCGAAAGGGTGACTTCGACAAGTACCTCACGCGGCCGGTCAATACTCTCGTTCACGTTATGTTCGAGAAGCTGCAGATCGACGCTCTCGGAGAGCTTGTAATGGGAATCGCGCTTGTGTGCGTATCGCTGCCTCAGCTGAGCATTGAGTGGAGCGTGTTAAAGGTGCTGCTCGGGATTGCGGCGATACTTTTCGCGACCTTCATCTTCACGGGAATCAAGACGATCACCGCGGCAGTCGCCTTCTGGAGCAAGCGAAGCGGCAATATCATCTACATGGTGTATATGTTCAATGATTTCGCGAAGTACCCCGTTACGATCTACAACGAGTTCGTGAAAAATCTCATTACATATGTCATTCCGTTTGCCTTCACCGCCTATTATCCCGCTCTGTATCTGCTCACGGGCGAGAATCCTCTGTATAACGTCGGCATGACCGTGCTGCTGTCGGCGGCACTTATGTCGCTCGGAGTTTTCGTCTGGAACAGGGGTATCAGGGCGTATGAGAGCGCAGGCTCCTGATGTGCCGGAAACGCAAACTGTCATTATTCACAAAAACCTCTTGCAAAGTTTGTACTGCAAGAGGTTTTTATTTTCGATATTAGAAATATAGTCCTGTGCAGATTTGATAAAATGAATTTGTATTATGGGGCAAATATTGACATTTTCATTATTCCCCAATGGCAAGCACGTAAAATTTTCTTTTTACAGGAGTGATAACGGTGAAATTCAAAAAAACATTATCGTTGTTGCTGGCTTCCGTCCTGGTAATGGGCACGGCGACTGTCGCCGCAAACGCAGTGGTTGACGACGACTCCGTCGGTGCGTATTCAAATCAGAATTACCTCGAGACCCAGGCAAGCGCGGCTTACAACACAAACGATCTCGGCAGTACATATTCGCCGGGTTCGACCACCTTCAAGACTTGGTCTCCGGACGCGAGTGCTGTTAAGGTTAAGCTCTACAAAACAGGCTCCGACGGCGAAGCCGGTGCGGGAGTTATCGGCGAGTACGCGATGACCAAGAACAGCTCCACCGGTATCTGGAGCTACACACTCAGCGGCGATCACAAGAACGAGTACTACACCTATATTGTATCGGTCAACGGCGCGACAAACGAGACTCAGGACTGCTACGCTAAGGCTGTCGGTGTTAACGGCAACCGCTCAATGATCGTAGACCTCGATTCGACCGACCCCGAAGGCTGGGACAGCGACAAGCACGTCGTATTCCAGAACGCGGGCGAGGCGGTTGTATGGGAGGTTCATGTACGCGACTTCTCCGTTGCCGAGAACTCTGGCGTAAGCTCAGAGAACCGCGGCAAGTATCTCGCCTTCACCGAGGGCGGCACAACCCTCAACGGACAGGCGGGCGAGATCTCCACAGGTATCGACTACCTCGTTGAGCAGGGCATCAACTGCGTACAGCTCATGCCCGTATACGACTTCCAGTCTGTTGACGAGAGCATTCCTTCCTCCTCAACAAACCGCAACTGGGGCTACGATCCTCAGAACTACAACGTTCCCGAGGGTTCATATTCCTCGAACCCCTTCGACGGCAACGTTCGAATCACCGAGTTCAAGCAGATGGTTCAGGCGCTCCACGACAGAGGCATCTCCGTTGTAATGGACGTTGTTTACAACCACACCTTCAACCTCGCTTCTCCGCTTGAAAAGACAGCGCCGAAGTATTACTACAGAATGTCGGGCGGCACCTATTCCAACGGCTCCGGCTGCGGCAACGAGACCGCTTCCGACAAGAGAATGTACAGAAAGTACATGATCGACTCTGTCAAGTACTGGGCGGAGGAATATCACATCGACGGCTTCCGTTTCGACCTCATGGGTCTGCACGATGTAACCACAATGAACGAGATCCGCTCGACCCTTGACGGTCTGGGCAGCGACGGCAGCAAGATCCTCATGTACGGCGAGCCTTGGACAGGCGGCACAACCCTCAACCCCGACCCTATCTACAGCTGGCAGGGTACAGGTATCTCCCGTCTTAACGCGCGCGTAGGTGCGTTCGGCGACCAGTACCGCGATGCTATCAAGGGCGACACCGATGGCATCGGCAAGGGCTTTGTACAGGGCAACACCTCCGACAATACCGGCAACATCGTTCTCGGCGTTCAGGGTCAGCCTTACAAGGCTACCGCTCCCAAGGGTCCCGCTCAGGCGATCTCATACGCCGACGCGCACGATAACCTCATCATGTGGGATAAGATCGTAAAGAGTAACGGCGGTTCCGACTACACCGGCACCAATGCAAACTATCAAAGACAGATGAAGGAGATCTATACACTCCTGCTCACCTCTCAGGGTATTCCGTTCATGACGGCGGGCTCCGAGTTCGGCCGTACCAAGAAGGGTGACCACAACTCCTACAAATCCTCCGACTCCGTCAACCAGATTGACTGGAACCGCGTTAAGCAGATGTCGGGTCTTGCTTCCTACTACAAGGGACTGCTCCGGATTCGCAAGAACTACACACCGTTCCACAGCTCGAGCATCATCAAGCCATCCTTCCAGTCAAACTACGGCGACGTTGTCGCTTACACCTACACCAACACCAAGGCTGCCGAGTGGAAGTATCTCGCGGTTCTCGTAAACGGCGGCTCGCAGGCTTATTCGATAAATCTGCCTACCTCCAACTGGACGATCGTTGCCTCCACCGACGGCGGCGCAGGTCTCAAGAGCCTTGGCACCGTTTCGGGCAGCAGCGTAAGCGTACCCGCTAAGGGCTCGCTCGTTCTCACCGACACAGGCAACTTCAATAACCTCGGCGTAACCGAGAGCTTCGGCACACTCACGATAAACCATGTCACCGACAGCGGCACGGTTCTCAAAACCCAGACCGCCAAGTACAGAGAGGGCAGCACCTACCGCGCATACCCCGACAGCAGCATTCTCTATGACTACGAGCTCGTCAGAACAGAGGGCGAGACAACCGGCACCGTAGCGGCTAACGGCAGCTACACCGTAACCTTCGTCTACAAGAACTCCGGCGTAGGATCGGGTTATGTAACCGCTTCCTATGTTGACCAGAGCGGCAAGAGCCTTAAGGACGACTACAAGGTCCGCTACAAGGAAGGCGATTCCTACAGCTTTACCGCTCCCGAGATTCAGGGCTATCAGCTCGACACATCCAAGTTCCCGGCAAAAACCAGCGGTACCTTCTCGGGCGATGTTACTCTCAAATTTGTATACAAGCCCCTTGAAAACACCCAGTCGGTTGTACACTGGAACAACACAAAGGGCTGGAGCAGCGTCCGCTGCTACGCGTACTACACCGACGGCGCAACCACCGTTGAGCCGAACGGAAAGTGGGCGAGCGCTCCGATAATGACAAGCGACTCCTCTATGGGCGGCAAGTGGCTGACCTCAACCGTTAAGGCGCCAATGTCGCGCGTAATGTTCCACACCACTTCTGCTCAGGAACCCGGACAGGGGGAGGATGGTTATCTCGTAGCAGGCGAGGCATGGATCGACGGCGGCGTTGTATCGTTCAGCACCAAGATCATCACCAGCCACATCGACGCCGCTACAGGTCAGAAGCTCGCTGATGACGTAGTTGTAACCACCGACAAGGTCAAGTCCACCGAAACCTATACCACCCAGCCTCTCGCGGGCAGAAGCGATGTTGTTGTTCCCGCTAACGCAACAGGCAACTACAGCCCGGGCGTTATCAACGTAGTATATCTCTACACAGGCTCCGAGCCTCAGCCCACCACAGCGGCTCCCGAACCGACAACAACGGCTCCTCAGCCCACAACAGCAGCTCCCGAGCCGACAACAACGGCTCCTCAGCCCACAACCGTAACTCCCGAGCCCACAACTGAGCCCGGCCCCGGCAAGAGAATCCTTATCGGCGACGTGGACTTCGACGGCAAGATCAATGTTGTAGACGCTACCGAGATCCAGAAAATCGCGGCAGAGCTTTCAGTTCCGACCGCTCAGCAGAAGATTGCAGGCGATGTTGACGGCAACGGCGTTGTAACCGTAGTTGACGCAACATATGTACAGAAATACGCGGCGTCTCTGCCCGATACGGCAAATGTCGGCAAGTACACCGACGACCCGACTCAGCCCACGGTTGCTCCCGAGCCTACCACAGCGGCTCCCGAGCCCACAACCGCAGCTCCCGAGCCTACCACGGCGGCTCCCGAGCCCACAACCGCAGCTCCCGAGCCCACCACAGAGGCTCCCGAACCCACGACAGTACCTGAGCCCGAAAACGTCATTTACCTTGATCCTACCGCTACCATGAACGGACAGGAAGTCTGGTGGGCGTACACATGGACAGAAGGTCCGTCAGACGAGGAATGGATCGAAGGCGCTGACGAAGGCGGAACATGGAAATTTGACGGCGTTACCAATACGAACGTCATCTTCATCAGAATGGACGCTGAAAAATCCGCTCCTTCATGGGGCGGCAAATGGAACCAGACCGACGACCTGATGGTTACACTCGGCGGAACCTATGTCACATCAGGCTGGGGTTCCGGCTGGGGCGCTAACCTCGAGGGCTTCTGGGCATAAGCTCTCTGCTTCAAAATTTAATACCAAATAGCAACCGCGGCAGTCTCGAAAGAGGCTGCCGCTTTTTCTTATGTCAGAATAAAAAATTTTTTTGAATTGCATAGTTTTATGCAATTTTTTTCTTTTTTGAGGGGTAGGTGAAAGGCAGACTTGCCTTTCGAAAATCTATTGGAGGTGACGGTTATCAAAAACAAGCTGACCGCTCGGGAGAGGGAGTTTTGCCTGAGCTTTATGCAGTCGGGCGATGCGCAGCTCTCGGCACGGCGCGCGGGTTTCCGCAATCCCGATTCCGAGGGAGAGAGGCTCCTGTGCAATGAAAAAATCTGCGCGGAGCTTGAGCGTCTTTCGGAACTGCGCGGCAGACTGCTTTCTGCGATGTCGGTAATCGGCTATCAGCGGCTTGCCTTCGGCAGCGCGGCTGACGCGGCGTCTCTTTTGTTCGAGGAAAACCCGAGCCGCGAAGCTCTCGGAAAAATGGATTTGTTCCTCGTGTCCGAGATAAGACGCCCGAAGGACGGCGCAATGGAAATCAAGTTCTTCGACCGCGCGAGGGCGCTTGAGAAGCTCGCTTCACTCAGTATGGAGCGCGAAAGCTCAGGCAGTCTGTACGACGCGATTGGCAGCGTAGCCGAGAGAAGTGAGGGCGATGATTAAAACATTTTCGCAAAAGCAGCGCAAAGTACTGAGCTGGTGGCACCGCAAGTCGCACGACTTTGACCGCGACGCGATTATCTGCGACGGCTCTGTGCGGAGCGGAAAGACCTTCTGTATGTCGCTGTCGTTTGTCATCTGGAGCTTCTACTTCGGCGGCAACGGAGACTTCGCGATATGCGGCAAGACAATTCGCTCGCTGCGGCGCAACATGATTACGCCGATAACGGCGCTGCTGCAATCTCTCGGCTTTTCGTGCGAGGAGAAGCTCAGCCAGAACCTTTTGCTCGTGACCTACCGCGGCAGGACGAACCGATTCTATCTATTCGGAGGAAAGGACGAGGCGTCAGCCGCTCTGATTCAGGGAATGACGCTATCGGGAGTTTTGTTCGACGAGGTCGCGCTGATGCCGCGCTCGTTTGTGGAGCAGGCGCTCGCGCGCTGCTCAGTCGACGGCTCGCGGTTCTGGTTCAACTGCAATCCAGAGCACCCCGAGCACTGGTTCCATCTTGAGTGGATAAAAGGCGCGGAGCAGAAAAACGCTCTGTATCTCCACTTTACGATGGACGACAATCCGTCGCTGTCCGAGGAGGTCAAGCGCAGGTACGAGAGCCTGTATTCGGGTGTTTTCTATGAGCGCTTCGTCAAGGGAAAGTGGGTCGCCGTTCACGGCGCGGTCTATCCCTTTATGGCGGACGAGAAGTATTACTACGGTGTGCCGTCCGGAGATTTCGGCGAATACGCGGTCTCCTGCGACTACGGCACGGTCAATCCCGCTTCCTTCGGGCTATGGGGCAAGCGCGGAGATGTTTGGTACAGGATTGACGAGTATTACTTTGACTCGCGCGCGGAGGGCTTTCAGAAAACCGACGAGGAACACTATTCCGCGCTTTGTGAGTTAGTAGGCGAAAGGCGAATCCGCGCCGTCGCTGTCGACCCTTCGGCGGCGAGCTTCATCGAGGTTATCCGCAGGCACGGAGTCTTTCAGGTGGTGCCGGCGCAGAACAATGTTGTCAACGGTATCAGGCGTGTATCGCAGGCGCTCAAGAGCGGCAGGATACGCATTTGCGACACCTGCAAGGCGGCGCGGCGGGAGTTTTCGCTCTACCGCTGGGACTGCGAACGCCATGCTGACGCGCCCGTCAAGCAGAACGACCACGCGATGGACGACATACGTTACTTCGTGACAACATTAATGGACGGCGGCAGCTTCGTACCTGTGATTGCCGCCGCAAGATAGGAGGAAAACAATGTTTGGTAGAAAAAAGCAAGGCAGGGAGGTGAAGCGGGTCGCTCAGACGGTTCCGAAAAGTTCCTGCGACAGCTCCTTGCTCAGCCTCTCGCGTTACGCGGCTCAGACGAGCGCGGAAAGACAGCTCTATTCGGCGCTCAGGGAGTCAGTGCCGATGATTGACGCGGCGCTGGGCAAGATTATCAGGCTTATCGGCGGTTTTCATATCCGCTCGGACAGCTCGGAGTGCGAGAGTCTGGCGCAGCATTTTGTCGAGGAGGTCAAGTCAAACGGCACCGACCAGGGACTGCACGGATTTATTTACACCTACCTCGACACTATGCTCACCTACGGCGAGGCGGTGGGTGAGATGATACCCTCGTCCGACGGACAGGGCGTCGCCGCGGTTTACAACGCACGGCTCGACGATGTGGAAATCCGCGCCGACGGTTCGCCGCTCAATCTGCTCGTGTGCAGGCGCGACGCAGGCGGCGCCAACCCCGTGAAATATCAGAATCTGGTGGTTGTGTCGCTGCTCAATCAGCGCGCCGGTACCGCCAGAGGAACTTCGCTGCTAAGGGGTCTGCCGTTTGTCAGCGGTATCCTGCTGCGGATTTTTGAGTCTGTAAAAAATAACTGGGAGAGGGTAGGCGACGTCCGCTTTGCCGTGACCTACAAGCCCGACAACGGAGTGTTCAGCGAGGAAAACGCCCAGCAGATCGCCGACGAGTGGCGCAAGGCCATGCGCAGCGACAGCGTGTGCGACTTCGTGTCTGTGGGAGATGTGAGCGTAAAGGTCATCGGCTCTGAGAATATCATGCCCGAGTGCGAGGTGCCCGTCAGGGCTCTGCTCGAGCAGATCACCTCAAAGCTCGGCATTCCGCCGTTTCTGCTTGGACTCTCGTGGTCGAGCACCGAGCGCATGAGCAGCCAGCAGGCGGATATCCTCACCAGCGAGCTCGAATATTACCGCGACACCCTCGAGCCTGTGATCAGGCGCATTGTGCGCACTCATCTGCAGCTTTGCGGCTGCAATACGCCGTTCCGCGTCGAGTGGGACGACATCAACCTTCAGGACGCGGTCGAGCTCTCGCAGGCAAGGCTTAACAACGCGCAGGCGCAGAAGCTCGAAAATGAAATCGGTTGGGAGGAAGAAGATGGATAACAAAATCACAAAGGCGGCCGCGGGCGGAGTTGCTTCCGACGCGGGAAGCGCGACGGCTGAGGAGCTGGAGCTGATAAATACCTACACCCGAAGGACGCTGACTGCGGGCGAGGTCTACGTCTTTACCGTCGTGCTTTGTGACAACGACGTCGACCGCGACGGCGAGCGCTTTACCGTGGAATCGCTGTTCGCGCTCGAAAAGCTCTTTGTCGGCAAGACGGGCATTTTTGACCACGACCCCAGCGCCAAGAACCAGACCGCGAGAATCATCTCGTGCAAGGTGGAGAACGTCGCTTCGCGCACCACAGCGACGGGCGACGAATACTTCTGCCTCAAGGCGCGCGCCTATCTGCCGCGTACCGAGGGCAACTCTGAGCTGATTGCCGCTCTCGACAGCGGTATCGTCAAGGAGGTCAGCGTCGGCTGCGCGGTCGGTAAAATCCTCTGCAGCGTCTGCGGCGAGGATATCGGCATGTGCCCGCACAGAAAGGGCGAAACCTACGGCGGAAAGCTCTGCTGCGGCGAGCTTACAGAGCCTTACGACGCATATGAATGGAGCTTTGTTGCGGTTCCCGCTCAGAAGAACGCGGGCGTGACAAAGACAGCTTACGGAAAGGAAATTGATATGGAAGGAATTATGAAAAAGCTCTCGCGCGGTCAGAGCGCGACCTTCAGTGACCGCGACTGCAAGAAGCTGCTCGAATACATCGACAGCCTCAAGCAGAGCGCCAAGGACGGCGTGTATTACCGCGACAGTCTGACCTCGGAGGTGCTGCGCCTTTCGGCGGCGGTACAGCCGGGTATTTCGCGCGAAACAATGGAGAGTGTGACAAAGGGTATGACGGTAGCGCAGCTCAAGGAGTTCAAAACCGCCTTTGAAAAGCAGCGCGCCGAGCTTATTCCCGTCGCTCCCCAGCTCTACACCGAGAAAAAGTCAACCAAGTCCGACGCTAACGGACAGTATCATATTTAACGGAGGTATTTGAAATGAATGTAAACTTTAAGGGCTTCAACGAAAACGTGCTCACCTTTATCGCGGCGTCAGCGCTCACCGAAACAGGCGTTCCCGTCAAGATGAGCGCCGACGGCACTGTTACCGTAAGCGGCAACGGCGACCCGTTCATCGGCATCTGCGTCGGTCTGAGAAACGGCTACGCCGCCGTTCAGGTCGCGGGCTATGCGGAATTCCCCGCGGCGGCAAAAATCACCGTCGGTTACCAGACTCTTGCCGCGAACAGCTCCGGCAAGGTAGCCGCGAACGCCAACGGCAGAGAGTATCTTGTCGTTGACGCGGACGCAACAAGAGTCGGAATCATTCTTTAATAAACAGGAGGTATTTTTATGGCAACTTTTGAAAATATTAACATTGAGAAGGGTATGTACCAGACCAAGGGCGGTCTTACCGAGGCGCTCGAAAAGCTCGATCCCAGCGAGAACTACGTCGGCACCTCTCTTGAGGGACTTGACGCGTTCTCCCGTCAGCTCAAGCGCTATGACATCAGAGTCAGCGGCAGAGGCAGCGACTGTGTTGAGAAGTTCTTCCAGACCTCTAACTCCGCGGCGCTTTTCCCCGAGTATGTGAGCCGCGCGGTTCGTCAGGGTATGGAGAGAGCCGATATTCTCCCCAATCTCGTTGCAACCGTCACCGACATCGAGGGCATGGACTACAGAAGCATCGTGTCCGCTCCGACGGACGACGAGAAGAGCCTCAAGATTGTGGGCGAGGGCGCCGCGATTCCCCAGACTACCGTCAGAACCCGCGAGAACCTCGTCAAGCTCCACAAGAGAGGCAGAATGCTCGTCGCTTCCTACGAGGCTCTGCGCTTCCAGCGACTTGACCTCTTCACAGTCACTCTCAACCAGATCGGCGCGTATATCGCCCGCGCTCAGCTTCATGACGCTGTTGAGGTTCTGATCAACGGTGACGGCAACGGCAACGCCGCGTCGGTAATCACTCCTGCAACTGCGGGCACTCTGACCTACGGCGACATGGTCAAGCTGTGGGCGAACATGGCTCCCTACGAGCTCAACACCATTCTCGCGCCTACCGCAGAGATGCAGAAGATCCTCGCTCTTCCCCAGATGCAGGATTCACACGCGGGTCTTGACTTCCAGGGTACCGGCAAGATGATCACTCCCATGGGCGCTACCCTTCTGCACGTGCCCGAGATGGCTTCGGGCAGACTCATCGGTCTTGACAAGAACTGCGCGCTTGAGATGGTTCAGGCAGGCGGCGTTGTGACCGATTACGATAAGCTCATTGACCGTCAGCTCGAGCGCGCGGCAATCACCTGCACCGCAGGCTTCGCGAAAATCTTCACTGAGGCGAGCAAGATGCTCACTACATGATGAGGTGAGAATGTGAACATTGCAAATGTAGACGAGCGTTTTATGATGCTCTCGGGCGTAAAGCCTGACGAGATGTGCCGCTGGCGCGGACTAGTTGAGGACGCGCTCGCGTATATTGAGGCGCATTCCACGGTTGATTCGCCCGACGAGGCGCAGACGGGAGCGCTTGAGTTTCTCGCCGCCGCCTATGCGTACAGGCTCTTTGAAATCTGCAATGCCGACAACCTCACTTCCTTTACCGCGGGTGACGTGAAAATCACGTCATCCGCCCGTGAGGGCGGCGCGGAGAAGCTGTGGCGCAGTCTGTGCAGCGAGTACTCGGGGCTGATTGACACAAAGGGCTTTATTTTCGGAAGGATTGTGATTTAATGAGTCTTATGGGCGCGGTGTCTAATTCCATCGCGAAATTCGGCGGCGACGTCGAAATTACTCAGGGCAGCTCCAGCGTGAGAACACGGGCAATCGTTGAGCCGCTTCGCTACAGAAACAAAATCTATATCGGCGGCGAGCAGCAAAGCCTCGGCGCTCTCAACCGCGAGAGGTACCTGTATATCGGACAGCCCGACGTACCGCTTCACGCCAACGCATCTGTAATAGAATCGGTAGGCGGAAAATATATTGTAAAAAGGTGCGAAACCTATTTTGTTCAGGACAGACCGGTTTATGTCTGGGCGATTATGGTGCCCTTCGGGGCAAGACGGGAGGACGACTATGACTCAGATTAACGAACAGGCGGACGGCATTGTGCTCGGACTCAAGGAGATACCCGCGCTGAGCGGAGTGCGCTTCGTCAGGGAGTATTCCGCCGAGCCGATTGAAACTCCCGTCAGCGGATTTATCGCGGCGGTCGGGGTCAACAGTGCCGAGCGCAAGAGCGCTTTCATCGGCGGCGACGCCACATCTTCGCTCAAGGGCGAGATGTACTCTGCCGCCGTTGAAATCAGGTTGTATTCTCCGAACGGCGGCAACGGCAGCGGTCTTTCGGAGCTCGCGGGAGAGATGCTCGCGGGTCTGAAAACCGCCGACACGGCGGGGATCGTTTCCGACGCGTCCGTATCCTCGATCGAGTTCGACACGGAGCTGAACACGATATTCCGCAGAATCGGCTTCCGCCTGGAATTCTGTCTGTGCGAGGAGGGTTCCGTATGAATGTGACCTATCTCAAGGGTAAGGACGTGACTGTCAGCGCGGACGGCGTCGTTGTCGGAGGCGTGCTGGCAGTCGAATGCGGTCAGAATAATACCGTTGAAAAAATCGAGGAATATCTGACCGACGTGCCCGTAGCGCAGTTTTCCAATGCCGCATATTATGTCAAGCTGCGGATGAGGCTTCAGCCGTATTCTTCCATCGGACTCAATCCGTCGGAGGTGTCGCTGACGTTCGGCAGCAGCCGCGTTGTTTACACTGACTGCTGCGTAGAAAATGTGAAATGTGAGATCCTGCCTGATTCGGCGGTGGAGTACACCATTATGATTTTGGCGGGAGAGAGGAGCGTGGAAAATGTCTGAGATCAACGAGCTTAATCTTTCGAAGCTGAGCGAGCTTCTTGAACAGGAGAGTCTGCGCTACAGCCGCAAGCTCGACGAAGAGGAAGAGGTGAGCGGCTCGTGAAACAGGTCCCGATGAAATTCAAGGGCTACAGCTGGCACCACAATCCGCGCGAGATTGTATTTGAGAATACAAAGCAGCTCAACGAAACGCTCGCTCCCTTTGACAAGAGCGTCGTTCAGAACACGGGCAGACACAATATGCGTATTTCAGGTGAGGGCGAGCTGTTCGGTGATGATTGCATTGAGCAGTTCAAGGAGCTGCTTGCGCTGTTCCGCGAGGGCGGCAGCGGAGTTCTGACTATCGCCGGTATGCCGTCCGTTTACGCGGAGTTTGAGAGTTTGAAGCTTGTCGGAAAACCCCGTCCCGACGTGCTGAGCTACAGCTTTGCTTTCCGCGAGCTGATGGAGGAGCGCGACGATAAGCGGCGCGAAATAATCGCTGCCGAAAACGAAACTCTCTGGGATATTTCCTACCGCTTCGGAATCGATATCGACACTCTGGTGCGACTGAATCCGCAGGTGAAGCGACCCGATATCCTCACGGCGGGAGAGGTGGTCAGGCTTTGCTGAAATACATACTGACGCTTACGGACAAGAGCGAATTACCGCTCAACAGCGTGCTGTCCGCGCGTCTGGACAGCGAGCTTGACGTGCCTGCCGACAGCCTGAGCGTAACGGTTCCCTATTCGGACAGGCTGTGCAAAAACGCGGACATGCTCTCGGCTTATTCGGGTGACAGCCGCGTTTTTATCGGTCAGATAGACGAGAGCATCTCTGTCAGAGAAAGCGGAAAGCACCTGCTGCGCTTGAACGCACGCAGTCTTGCCGCCCGTCTGCTTGACAACGAAGCTGAGCCGCTTGTTTATGCAAATCCGTCGAATCAGATGATGCTCGACCGCCACCTCAAGCCGTTCGGGATCACCTCCTGCGAGGAAGAGCGGCATCCGCTCTACGACAGCATAAAAATAGACAAGGGAATGTCGCACTGGCAGGTGCTCGAAAGCTACTGCGCCAAGCGCTACGGAGCGACGCCGCGGATTGCGGACACGAGGGCGTTTTTAAAGGGCTTTCGCGCACAGGGTGAGGTGATTTTCGGTTCGGGCGGAGTCCGTATCCTTGAAATGACGGACAGCCTTCGCAGGTACAAGCTTATTTCGGAGACGAGGGTGCGGCTGAAAAACACAGGCGGCTACGATTCGCGTGTTGTAAATGACAATCCCGACGCTGCCGCGCTGACCCGCGTGCGCTATGTCAACGCCGTCGCCGATAACATAAGCCTTGACACCGCGCGCCGCATCATAGAGAAGGGTAACCGTGAATCAAGGCTTGTAAAAATCAAGTGCGCGGGTGACTTGACGGATATTCTCGGAAAATCCGCCGTGATAGACGGCGAAAAAGGCTTTTTGGCGGTCGGACTCAGCTATAGCTTGAGTGATAAGGGTGAGTTCACCGCCGTGAGCCTGAGAAAGGAGAGTTAATATGTGGCTGATGAGCTATATGACGAAAAATTCCATCGCTTCGCCGAACGCCGTAAAGGGCGATGTTCAGGGTAACGACGGCAGCTCCGTAGTGTCCTCGGGCGAGCACAAAAACCTTCCCATCTGCGCGCCGTACGGCGTGCTGAGCATTCCTCCTGCGGGAGAAAGGGCTGTTGTGCTGCCTCTCGACGACGGAGAGGTCAGTATCGGTGTGCTCGCCGCTGCGGAAAACCTCAGCGAGGGCGAAGTTATGCTGCGTTCGAGCGGCGGAGCTTCGATCGTACTCAAGAACGACGGCACGGTGCTGATTAACGGCAGGGTGATCGAATGAGAGATGTGAAGTGGGAGTACGGAGATATTGTCCTCGACAGCGCGGGCAGAGCAGAGCTGCTCTCGGAAAGCGACTCTGAGTTTCAGCGCGCGCTGATCCGCATGAGCGCCAAAAGGGGCTGCTTTATCTACGACAGGGAGCTCGGCGCGGACTGCGAAAATATATGGGGGGATACGCTCCTTAAGCAATACGACAGGGCGTTTTGTGAGGCGCTTGCACCCTGTGAAAACACCTCGGCGCGTGCGTTTATGGTTACGTATAACGGTGTGCGCGCGGAGATAAGCATTAACGGAGAAACAAGGACAAAGGAGGTGCGTCACTACGGATAACTATGACGCGATATACAGCAGAATGAAGGAACGCTACGAGCAGGAGAGCGGCTTCGAGGTTGACGAGGCGAGCGATATCGCCATTCGCCTCAAGGTGCTCGCGGGCGAGATTTACAACATGCAGACGACCCTCGACTGGACGAAGCGGCAGATGTTCGCCGCCACAGCGACGAGCGAAAATCTCGACAATCTCGCGGCGCAGCGAGGACTCACGCGCAAGGCGGCGGTAAAGGCGACGGGTCAGATCACCTTCCGTCTTTCCGAAACCCTCAACTACGCCGTGCCAATTCCAAGAGGTACGGTTGTCGCGACGGACGACGAGATTCCCGTCCGCTTCGTTACGACCGAGGACGGCGAAATTCCGCAGGCTACATATTCAGCGGCGATCAATGCCGAGGCTGAGCTTGCAGGCTACCGCGGCAACATCAACGCGAACGCCGCCACGATTCCCGTCACGGTTCCTGCGGCGGTAAGCTCGGTTTACAACGCCTCGCGATTCACGGGCGGCAGCGACGAGGAGAGCGACAACAACCTCCGCGAGCGCGTGCTCAAGACCTACACCGCCGTGCCGAACGGACTCAACGCGGACTATTACAAAAACCTCGTGCTCACTGTCGAGGGCGTTGAGAAGGCGGGCGTAGTAGAGCGAACCGACGGTTACGGCACCGCTGGCGTATACGTCTGCGGTCTGCGCGAGCAGGTTTCCAACGCGGTAGTCAGCAGGGTGAACGCCCTTCTCTCACAAAACGACTGCGTCGGCGCAATGGTTACAGCTTACCCCGCCGTGCTGAGAAATGTCGACCTCGATGTTACTGTAACACGAAAGGCGGGCTACACCGCCGAGGACGTGCGCGTTGCGATCGAGAACGCCTTTGCTGATTATATCTATTCTATCCCGATGGGCGAGAGGTTCTATCTCTCGGCGCTCGGAAAGTACATGCTCGACACGGGCTGTATCGAAAACTACGAGTATGACGTAGCAATGCGCGATATCGGCTCGACCGCGGCGACCTGCTTTATGCCCGGCGACGTGACGATAGGGGTGAGCGCATGACGGCTTATGAATCCATGAGCACAAAGCTGCTCCAAACAGGTCTGTACGGCATTGAACAGGGCGGCGCTGTGGACTGCGAGCTGAAGGCGTATGCGGTCGAGCTCGACAGAATTTACACGGAGCTTGATGTCCTGCTGCGCGAGGCGTTTGTCTCGACAGCCCAAACCTACGGCATAAGCGAGCGCGAGAAATTCATCGGCAAGGAGAGAAGTGACCTTACGCTCGCAAGGCGCCGCGAGCTGCTTATGCTCCGTGAAATGCGCGCCTCGGGCGGTCACGGCAGCGCAGACCTCAATCAGCTTATTGAGGCGCTGGGTGTTACGGATTACACGGTGACTATCGTGCAGCGGCACTGCAAAATCACTATCACAGTGAACGATTCGCTGACCGCCGAGCAGAAGGCGGATTTTGAGAAGGGTGTAAAAGCCTTTACTCCCGTGACCTTTGAAACCATTTTTGAATATAACGCGTAATATAAACGCAGAACAACCGCTAAACAAATGCAAAAAAGCTCCG
>ONDL01000008.1 GCA_900316555.1 uncultured Eubacteriales bacterium
ACTTTGACAACTGGTTCATGGAGAGCACGCTCCACGAGAGCGGCGCGGTGAAGGCGGTCGTCGACACCCTGCGCGAAAAGGGACTGGTCTATGAGCAGGACGGCGCGATCTGGTACAAGAACAAGGAAGTCCTCACAAAGCAGCTTCTGAGTGAGGGCAAGACACAGAAATACATCGACAACCTCGAGCTCAAGGACGACGTTCTTATCCGCAAGAACGGCAACCCGACCTATTTCGCGGCGGACATCGCCTACCACAAGAACAAGTTTGACCGCGGCTTCACCACCCTCATCGACGTATGGGGCGCCGACCACCACGGCCACGTAATGCGTATGAAGGGCGCTATGGACGCTGTGGGCTATGACGGCTCAAAGCTCACCGTCGTGCTCATGCAGCTCGTAAAGCTCCTTCGCGACGGCAAGCCCGCTAAGATGAGCAAGCGTACGGGCAAGGCTATCCAGCTGCGCGACCTGCTCGAGGAGGTTCCCGTTGACAGCGCAAGGTTCCTCTTCAACACGCGCGAGGCTAACACCCAGATGGACTTTGACCTCGACGTCGCCGTCAAGCAGGACAACCAGAATCCCGTATACTACGTTCAGTATGCTCACGCGAGGATATGCAGCATCTTCAAGGCGCTCGCATCCGACGGAATCACTCCGCGCGAATGCACCGACGCTGAGCTCGCGCTTCTGACCGCTCCCGAGGAGAAGGAATTGATTTCTCACCTCGCGCTCTACGGCAGCGAGATCATCTCGGCGGCGAAGGACTACGACCCGACCAAAATCACGCGCTACGTCACACGTCTGGCGACGCTCTTCCACAAGTTCTACAACGCCTGCCGCGTAAAGGGCGAGGACGAGGGTCTGACTCAGGCAAGGCTCGCGTTGTGCGACTGCGTCAGGGCGGTAATCAAGAACGTTCTGACCATGTTCAACATCACCTGCCCCGAAAGCATGTAGTGCCCGAAAAAAACTAACCTGCCAACTAACAACCGACTATGAATATGTTAAATAAAATAAGAAAATCGCACCCTCAAAAATCCACGCCGAAAAAGCTCGCCTTCACGTTTCTGGCGCTGCTCGCGGGCTTCGGACTTGCCATTCTCACTGAGCTTTTCAGCGGAATGTCCGCGCGAGTGCTGCCACAGTGGCTTGAGTCGGTCAATATCCGCAACCTTTTTGCCACGCTCATGCCGTGGGCGCTCGGCACGCTGATAATCTCGCTTTTCAGCCGCACCCCGATACGCGCGGCTATCAACGTCTTTACGTTCTCCTGCGGTCTGATACTCGGCTGCTGCGTCTATCTCGGCGTGTTCGTCCACATTCTGCCCGACTGGAGCCACCTCAGCTACATCGTTATCCTCACGGCAATATCGCCGCTCATAGCCGCGGTCTGCTGGTACGGACGCGGCGTAGGAACGGTCGCGGGCTTCGTTGCGGCGTTCATACTGGCGTACTGGTTCTTGCAGGCGTTTCATTTCACGCCGACCTTTCAGGGCTTCGGAGTGAACTTCACCTATGGAGTGCTTCCGCTGGTATTTCTGGCGGCGGCGATCGGAATGCTCTGGCGAAAGCCTCTGCAGATCCTGTTCTCGACGATCGGCGGCTTTTTGATCGCGTATATCTACATACTTCTGCCGTTCTCGATTCCATATGTATAAGAAAAACCGCCCGTTTGGGCGGTTTTTTATACTATTTTCAATTAAAACGCTTTAAAACAGATGTTAGCGGAAAATTTCGCAGAACAAGGCGGAGGATGCAGGAATCCTGACGGATTCCGAGGACGACAACGCAGTTATGCGGAATTTAACGCAACAGATGTTAAAGAGTTTTATTTGATAATAGTATTAGTTGGCAGTTACCTTATCTTATAAGCTGGAACGGCAGCGCGAACCATTCTCTCACCACGTACGTCGGGAGGAATTCGAGCCTTGTTTCCGCGCAGACCGCGCCGACCCTGCCCTTGAAGCCCTGCTGCCTGACGATCAGCATAGCCCTGAGCATATGAAAGCTGTCCGTGGTGACCGTGATATCCTCGCCGAGGTCGTTATCGGCGAGCACCTCGCGCGAATAGCGGAAGTTCTCCATGGTGTTCTTTGACTTGTCCTCCATGATCAGTCTGTCGGGCGAGATGCCGTCCTCGACCATCGTGTCGTACATGCATTTCGCCTCGCTCATAGGTTCGTCAAAGCCCATTCCGCCCGCGAGCACAGCCTTTGCCTCGCGGTGCTCGTCGAGGTATTTTTCAGCGGCGTCTATCCGTCCGCGCAGTATCAGCGAAGGCACTCCCTCGGGACGAACCTGAGCGCCGAGCACAATGAGCGTAGAGTTGTCTGCGGGCTTTGAGTTGCAGGCGAGAGCCATAAAGCAGGTGATAATTATTCCGTAGACCGCAAATGCGGTGAAGCCGATGTTTACCGCGCGGTACAGAAATGTCAGAAAGCCGTTCTGGTGCATTATCCGCGAGAAAAAGCTCTGCACGGGTCTGCAGCTTACGCAGAACAGCCACACCGCGAAGATCACGCCCGCGATGTTTCCGACGTTGATGACCCTGACGGTCATCGGCATAATGAAGATAAATAGCAAAAACAGCGACAAAAGTACGCCGATAATTCTCAGCAAGCTTAGTATTGTATTCATGTCAGCCTCCTTTTGTAATAATATAACATAAGACGGCGGCGGTTGCAAGCGCTTGACATTTTGTGTCTGTTGCTGTATGATTATTTGTAATAACAACACTGACACAATACGGAGGTAATTATGAAATGTCCACGCTGCGGCTTTGACGCCCAAAATACGAGATTCTGCCCGAACTGCGGCTTACAGATGCCTGTGCAGCAGCCGACATATCAGCAGCCCGTTCCGCCCGTGCAGAACACTCCGCGCGCTGTACCCATACAGACCGCGGATGCGCACGTCGTTCCCATGCAGAGCGCTGCCTGCGTCTCGTCCGTCCAAAGCGACGCGCATCTCACAGCCGTTACGCCGCCTAAGAGCAGAAACACAGCGCTTCTGGTCGCGGCAATAATCATAGGCGCGGTCGTCGTCAGCGGAATCGTTATCGCGGTGCTCTCGGGAATTTTCTACAACAGGAGCGTTTTCTCGTCTGACGAGAAGGCAACCACCGCGGCTCAGCTCTACACCACCGAAACCGACAGCGCATCCAGCTACCCCGAAAGATAAAGCAAAGCGGAGAGGTCACGCCTCTCCGTTATTATTTTGCATTTTTTACTGATTATAATTATCGGGGTTGCCGATTTTTCTGAAACGCTGATAACGCATTTCGGTCAGCTCCTCGTCGCTGAGCGCGAGGTTCTTCTCGAAGGTGCGCATTACGAGCAGCTTAAGGCTCTCGAACATCGCCTGGTCGTCAGCTCTGGGCTGGCGGATAATACGCTCGATTACGCCGAAGCGGAACAAGTCCTGAGCCGTCATTTTGAGCGCGGCAGCCGCCTGCGGAGCCTTTGTGCTGTCCTTCCAGAGAATGGACGCGCAGCCCTCGGGCGAAATTACGGAATATACGGAGTTTTCGAGCATCCAGACCTCGTCTGCGACCGCGAGCGCGAGCGCGCCGCCGCTTCCGCCCTCGCCGATAAGGATCGTGAGCACGGGGGTTTTGAGCGTCATCATCTCCATCAGGTTTTCGGCGATCGCCTGACCCTGACCTCTCTCCTCGGCGCCGATTCCCGGGAACGCGCCGCTCGTGTCGACAAGACAGAGCACGGGCCGTCTGAACTTCTCCGCCTGCTTCATCAGCCTGAGCGCCTTGCGGTAGCCCTCGGGGTGAGCCTGACCGAAGTTGCGCTCCATGCGCTCCTTGGTGTTTCTGCCCTTCTCGATGCCGATTACGGTGACGGGTGTGTCGTAGAGCATCGCGAGTCCCGCGACGATAGCCTTGTCGTCGGAATATCTTCTGTCGCCGTGCAGCTCTATAAAGCTGTCGCCGAACATGTATTTAATGTAGTCGACCGCCGTCAGCTTCGACGCGTCGCGCGCCGCGAGAACCTTCTCGTAGGCGGGATTGGTGTTTGGTGTAGCTGTGCCTGACATTCTTAAACCTCCTCGCAGCCGTGTAATTTCAGCAGCTTAACGATAGTGGGTTTCAGCGACGAGCGCTGAACCACCGCGTCGATAAAGCCCTTTTGCAGGACGAATTCCGAGGTCTGGAAGTCCTTCGGCAGCTTCTGGCGCATTGTCTGTTCGATTACTCTCGGACCCGCGAAGGCTACGAGAGCGTTCGGCTCGGCGAGGATAATGTCGCCCTCCATCGCGAACGACGCCGTTACGCCGCCCGTGGTGGGGTCGGTGAGAACGGTGATGTACAGCAGACCCGCGTCGCTGTGGCGTTTAACCGCGCCGGAGGTTTTTGCCATCTGCATGAGCGAGAGGATACCCTCCTGCATTCTCGCGCCGCCCGAAACGGTGCAGACTACGATCGGCAGCAGGTTGTCGGTCGCGTACTCAAAGGCGCGTGTGATTTTCTCGCCCGTGACCGTGCCCATGCTGCCCATCATGAACTCCGCGTCCATGACGCAGAGAACGGTTCTTATGCCGTCGATGGTGCATACGCCGCAGCGGACGGATTCATTCGCTTTTTTCTTTGCCTTGACGAGCTTTTCGTCGTAGCCGGGGAAGTCGAGAAGATTTCTGCCTGTCAGCCCGGCGTCCTGTTCGTCAAAGCTGTCCTTGTCGGCGAGCAGCTCGATTCTCTGTTTGGCGCTCATGCGGAAGTGGTGGTCGCAGTGCGTGCAGACGTGGAGGTTCTCCTCCATGTCCGTTGTGAGCAGCATAGCGTTGCACTTAGGGCACTTGACCCACATTTCCTCGGGGACAAACGGCACGTTCTGCTGCTTCTCCGCGGTATTCTCAAGCTCATTTTTAGGTTTTACAAAAGCAAAAAAATCCATTTCTTTCAACTCCGGGTAGAAAGATCGGCGGCACCGACATATCTCGGCAGCCCGCGTCATTCTGCGTGTTTAATTTTTACGTTCCTATTCTCTGCCAAATGTCAGCGTTGGTAGTTTAGCAAATACAAATCGGGTGCGGGTGTCCCGCCCGCAATTATTCATTATTCTTTATTCATTATTCTTTATTATTTTCTGCCGCTCTTCTCTTCTCAAACTCCTGCATGAAGTCTGTGGTGTACTCACCCGTGACGAACTGCTCGTCTGAGAGGATCTCGGCGAGGATATTTCTGTTGATGTCAACGCCCTCGATAGTCAGCTCCGAGAGCGCCATCTTCATCTTTCTGATAGCCTCGGGGCGTGTTCTCGCCTGAACGATCAGCTTGCCGATCATCGAGTCGTAGTACGGCGGCACAACATAGTCCTGATAGAGCGCGGTGTCGAATCTTACGAACGAGCCGCCGGGTGTGTGCAGCCTTTTGATTTTGCCGCAGCAGGGACGGAAGTCCTTGTCGGGATTCTCGGCGTTGATACGGCACTCAATGACGTTGCCGTGGGTGAAGATGCTGTCCTGGGTTCTTGTCAGCTTTGCGCCGGCGGCGATCCTGATCTGCCACTGAACGATGTCAAGACCGGTGACCATCTCGGTAACGCCGTGCTCGACCTGCAGACGTGTATTCACTTCCATGAAGTAGAAGTTGTTGTTCATGTCGAGCAGGAACTCAACGGTACCCGCGTTGACGTAGTTTACAGCCTTAGCCGCCTTGACCGCGGCGATCATCATCTGCTTTCTTGTCTTTTCATCGAGCGCGGGACTGGGGCTTTCCTCGATCATCTTCTGGTTCTTGCGCTGAACCGAGCACTCTCTCTCGCCGAGGCAGATAGTGTTGCCATACTTGTCGGCGAGAAGCTGCATCTCGATGTGCTTGACGGGGTGGATAAACTTCTCGAGGTAGCACGCGCCGTCGCCGAACGCCGCCTGAGCCTCGGCGGACGCAGAGAGGAACGCGTCCTCGAACTGCTCGAGCGAATCTACCCTGCGGATACCCTTGCCGCCGCCGCCCGAACGGGCTTTGATCAGCAGCGGAAAGCCGATTCTTTCGGCCTCTGCCTTGGCGACCGCGATGTCCTCAACGACGTCGCAGCCGGGAGTAACGGGCACGCCCGCGGCGCGCATGGTCTTGCGCGCGATGTCCTTGTCGCCGAGCATTGCGATCATCGACGAGGTGGGGCCTATAAAGTTGATATTGCACTGCTCGCAGAGCGACACGAACTTCGCGTTCTCGCTGAGCAGACCGTAGCCGGGGTGGATCGCCTGGGCGCCGCTCTCGACCGCGACGGTGAGGATCGCGGGAATGTTGAGATAGCTGTCAGCTACGCGGCTGCCGCCCACGCAATAGCTCTCGTCGGCGAGCTGAACGTGCATGGCGTTGCGGTCTGCCTCGGAGTAGATGGCGACGGTGGAAATGCCCATCTCACGGCAGGCGCGGATAATACGCACCGCAATCTCGCCGCGGTTGGCAATCAGAATTTTAGAAAACATTTCATTAACCTCTGGATCTGGTTTATTTTTCGTTGGGAACGAGCGCGAAGCTCAGCTCAGCCGAAACGCAGAGCTTGCCGCCGACGTAGCCCTTGGCGTCGATGAAGTAGAACGGCCCTCTGTTCTTGGTGAGGGTGCAGACGCTCTCGAGGGTGTCGCCGGGCTTGACGGGGTTCTTGAACTTGACGTTGTTCATCTTGGTGAAGTAGGGAGTGCAGTCGCTCACCTTGTCGGCGAGCAGGCAGCAGCTTGCCTGACCCATCATCTCGCAGAGGATAACGCCGGGCACGACGGGATTTCCGGGGAAGTGACCCTGCAAAAAGAACTCGTCGCCCTTGATAGTATATCTGCCCTTGGCTGTAACGTCGTCCACGACCTCGCTCTCCTCAACGAGGAGCATATTGTCGCGGTGGGGCAGGATCTTCTTGATTTCTTCCTGGTTCATAAGCGCTCCTTACTGAATGCTGAACAGCGGCTGACCGTATTCAACGAGCTCGCCGTTTGTCGCGAGAACAGCGGTGATCTCGCCGTCCTCCTCAGCCTGAATTTCGTTCATACACTTCATCGCCTCGATGATGCAGACGACGTCGCCCTTCTTGACCTTCTTGCCGACGCTGACATAGGGGTCGGCGGTGGGTGAGGGAGCGGCGTAGAACACGCCTACGATCGGAGCGTTGATGGTCTTGCCGCTCTCGGCGGGAGCTGCGGCAGGCGCGGGAGCGGGAGCCGCTGCGGGAGCGGGAGCAGCCGCGGGTACGGCAGCCGGAGCCATAGCTGCAACGGTTGCAGCGGGCTTTTTGAGGCGAACCTTGCAGTCACCCTGCTCAACCTCGAGCACTGCGAGCGAGGAATCCTCGAGCAGAGCCATTAATTCCTTGATTTCATCTATATTAAACATTGAATTCAGTCCTCTTTAATAAATTGAAGGTTGAAAATTGAAAATGGAAAATTACGGGTCGCTTCAATTTCAATTTTTATTTTACAGTTTCTTGAATACGACGCACGCGTCGTGGCCGCCGAAGCCGAGGTTTGTGGACGCGGCAACATTGATGCCGCGCTTCTTGGCTGTCTTGGGGGTGTAGTCGAGGTCAAGACCCTCCTCGGGCTCGTCGAGGTTGATTGTGGGCGGAATCATGCCGTCCTCAATCGCCTTTACCGCCGCGATAGCCTCAATAGCGCCTGTCGCGCCGAGCATATGACCCGTCATCGACTTTGTGGAGCTGACGCTCGCCTTGTACGCGTTCTCGCCGAGGGCTGTCTTTATCGCCATAGTCTCGGTGAGGTCGTTGAGGTGGGTCGAGGTGCCGTGGGCGTTGATGTAAACCTCAGCGTCGTCTGCGACGTTCGCCTCCTTGAACGCGATCTCGATTGCTCTCGCAAGTCCCGCGCCCTCGGGATCGGGAGCGGTAACATGGTGCGCGTCGCAGGTGTTTCCGTAGCCTGCGAACTCAGCGTAGATCTTCGCGCCGCGAGCCTTTGCGTGCTCGTATTCCTCGAGGATAAGCATGCCCGCGCCCTCGCCCATAACGAAGCCGTCGCGGTCCTTGTCAAACGGACGCGAAGCCTTTGAGGGATCGGGGTTGGTGGAGAGAGCCTTCATGTTCTGGAAGCCCACGATAGTGAGTCTTGCGACAACAGCCTCGGCGCCGCCTGCGATGATAGCGTCGGCGTAGCCGTCCTTGATAGCGTGGAACGCCTCGCCGATTGAGTTTGTGCCGGTAGCGCACGCGCTCATTACGGAGAGGGATACGCCCTTGGCGTTGAAGCGGATAGCGACGTTGCCTGTCGCGATGTTGCCTATCATCATCGGAATGAAGAACGGAGATACCTTGCGCGGACCGCCGTTTTCAAGGTTGATTGTGTTGTTGATGAAGGTGTTCAGGCCGCCGATGCCCGCGCCGATGTAAACGCCGAAGCGGTTCTCGTCGATTTTGCCGAGGATACCGCTGTCGTCGACCGCCTCCTGAGCCGCCGCGATGGCGTACTGGCAGTAAACGTCGAGCTTCTTTGCCTCTCTCTTTTCGAAATATTTCTCGGGCTCAAAGTTCTTGACCGTGCCCGCGATATGTACCTTTAAGTCGCTTGTGTCAAAAGCGGTGATTGTTTCAATGCCGTTCACTCCGTCGAGCATGTTCTTCCACATGGTGGGAACATCGTTTCCGACGGGGCTTACCGCGCCCAAGCCTGTTACGACTACTCTTCTTGCCATCGTGTCCTCCTTAAATCGCGAGACCGCCGTCTACGCGGATAACCTCGCCCGTTACATAAGCCGCCTCGTCCGAGCAGAGGAAGGCTACAACGTTCGCAACGTCGTCGGGGGTACCGATTCTCTTAGCGGGGATCTGAGCCTGCATGCTCTCCTTTACCTTGTCGGAGAGGGCGTTTGTCATATCTGTGCCTATGTAGCCGGGAGCTACGGCGTTGACGGTCACGCCTCTGCCCGCAAGCTCTCTCGCTACGGACTTTGTCAGACCGATGATGCCTGCCTTTGAAGCGGAGTAGTTCGCCTGACCCGCGTTGCCGATAAGTCCGACGATCGACGAGGTGCTGACGATCCTGCCTGCGCGCTTTTTCATGAAGTGCTTGTAGGTGTGCTTGATCATATTGAAGGTGCCCTTGAGGTTAACGCCGATGACCGCGTCGAAATCAGCCTCCTCCATGTTGAGCACGAGCTTGTCGCGGGTGATGCCCGCGTTGTTGATGAGAATGTCGATGCCGCCGAAGTCGGCGATAACCTTGTCGACGACCTCCTTGGAAGCGGCGAAATCGGCTACGTTGCAGAAATACTGCTCGACCTTTGTGCCGTACTTCTCGAGCTCAGCCTTTGCGTTGATACCCTCGCTCTCGTCGCCTACGTAGAGGATAGCGATGTTCGCGCCGCCCTCTGCGAGCTTCTTTGCGATTGCGAGTCCGATGCCGCGTGAACCGCCTGTTACAACAGCGGTCTTGTTTTCAAAGTTCATTTTTTACCTCAATACTTTCTCTATATCCTCGGGCGTTTCGACCTTGTATGCCTTTACGTCCGCGTTGATTCTGCCGATCAGACCCGTCAGGGTCTTGCCTACGCCGACCTCAATGAAGGTGTCGACTCCGTCTGCGATCATGTTCTCGACGATCTGCTGCCATCTTACGGGGCTTTCGACCTGCGCCTTTACGAGCGCCTTGTAATCACCCTCGTAGGGCTGAGCGGTGAAGTCGGAATAAACCGGGATCTTCGGCTCGGAGAACTCAACGTTCTCCATGTATTCCCCAAGACCCTTTGCGGCTTGAGCCATGAACGGTGAATGGAACGCTCCGCTCACCGCCAGAGGCTTGCCTCTTCCGCCTGCTTCCTTGACCGCGGCGCAGAACGCGTCGCAGTTTTCGGAGGTCGTCGCGACTACCGTCTGTGCAGGTGAGTTGTAGTTGACGGGGTAGGTCTTGTCGAATTTCGAGCAGATCTCCTCGACCTGCGCGGGAGTTATCTTCATGACCGCGACCATCGCGCCGGGGTTTTCCTTAGCCGCCTTGTCCATCAGCTCGCCGCGTCTGCAAACGAGCCTGAAGGCTTCTTCGTCGCTGAGCATTCCCGAGAACGCGAGCGCGGCGATCTCTCCGAGAGAGAAGCCTGCTACACAGTCGGGAACAATGCCCTTTTCCTTTAATGCGTAAGCCGCCGCCAGATCGGCGGTGAATACGCAGGGCTGGGTGTTGACGGTTTCCCTGAGCTCTTCGGCTGTGCCGGTGAAGCACTGTGCCGAGGTGTCCGGACGGATGCTGTCCGCCATATCATATGTCGCCTTTGCGGCAGCCGACGCGTCATAAAGCTCCTTGCCCATGCCGCTGTACTGCGCGCCCTGACCTGAAAAAACAAATGCTATTTTACCCATTTTGCAGCTCCCTTGAGGACTTCCTCAGCCTCGGTGAACATCTCGACGATGATTTCACGCGCGGGCTGTTCCTTCGTTACCATGCTGGCAACCTGTCCGGCTAAAACGCAGCCGTTCTTTACATCGCCCTCGCGGGCAGCCAGACGAAGCACACCTGCGCCCATCTTCTCGAGCTCCTCGTCGGAAACGGAGGAAGCGTCGTACTCAGCCTTCTGGTACTCTCTGGTGAAGGCGTTGCGGATAGAGCGTACGGGGTGACCGAGACGCTTGCCGGTAACTACTGAGTCGATGTCCTTGGCTTTGAGAACCTTGTCCTTGTACGCCTGAGAGATAGTGCACTCCTCGGCAACGAGGAAACGTGTGCCGACCTGAATGCCGACCGCGCCGAGCATGAACGCCGCTGCGACCTGTCTGCCGTCGGCGATGCCGCCTGCCGCGATAACGGGGATATTGACAGCGTCGACGACCTGAGGAACGAGAGCCATTGTGGTGAGCTCGCCTACGTGACCGCCGCTTTCGCCGCCCTCGGCGATGAGAGCGAACGCGCCCATCTTTTCCATCTTGCGCGCAAGAGCCACGCTCGGAACAACGGGGATTACCTTGATGCCCGCGGCGTTCCACTTTTCCATATATTTGCCGGGGTTGCCCGCGCCTGTGGTGACGACCTTGACGCCCTCCTCGACAACGACGTCGGAGACCTCGTCGGCAAAGGGACTCATCAGCATGATGTTAACGCCAAAGGGTTTGTCGGTAAGCTCCTTGCACTTGCGGATCTCCGCGCGGAGCTGTTCACCGTTGGAATTCATCGCCGCGATAAGTCCCAGACCGCCCGCGTTGGACACGCCCGCGGCGAGAGAAGCGTCGGCGACCCAAGCCATTCCGCCCTGAAATATGGGATATTCGAGGCCTAAGCTTTGGTCAATCACAGTAGAAATCATTTGAACTCTCCTTTCTCATTTTAATGAGCAAGATTTTATCGGTTAGGTGATTTTGAACGCCACAATTTCGCACTTTTCATAATTATGGCATTATCTTTTATCATCATACAGCAAATCGCCCTAAAAGTCAATTATTTTATTTCGCGTACTAATGGTATTATTTATCGGTTACGGTTCTGAACTCTAAACTCTCAAATAAACCCCCTTGTGCTCGGCGCGGTTTTGTGGTACAATACCATTATATATGTGTAAAAGGGTGATTTCGATGTCATTTTCACGTGACAAAATCAGAAATTTCAGTATAATCGCGCACATTGACCACGGCAAGAGCACGCTCGCGGACAGGATACTCGAGCACACCAACGCCGTTTCCGCGCGCGACATGGAGGCTCAGCTCCTCGACGACATGGAGCTCGAGCGTGAGCGCGGAATCACGATCAAGGCGCGCGCCGTCAGCGTAGTCTACACCGCCGACGACGGCGAGGACTATCTCTTCAACCTCATCGACACTCCCGGCCACGTCGACTTCAACTACGAGGTCTCGCGTTCTCTCGCCGCCTGCGAGGGAGCGATTCTCGTCGTCGACGCTTCTCAGGGAATCGAGGCTCAGACCCTCGCGAATACGTACCTCGCGGTCGACAGCGGACTTGAAATCGTGCCCGTCGTCAACAAGATCGACCTGCCGAGCGCTGACCCCGACAGAGTAATAAATGAAATCGAGGACGTTATCGGCATTCCCGCCGAGGACGCGCCCAAGATCTCCGCGAAGGCAAATATAAATATCCACGCCGTGCTCGAGAAGGTTGTTTCCGACATTCCGGCTCCGACAGGCGACCCCGACGCGCCGCTCCGCGCGCTGATTTTCGACAGCTACTACGACAGCTACAAGGGTGTTATCATCTACGTCCGCCTCAAGGAGGGTCAGATACACCCGGGCGACGAGTTCAAGCTCATGGCGACCGGCTCTGTTTTCAACGTAGTTGAGTGCGGACTGATGCACGCGACGACGATGGAGAAAACCGACGGCCTTTACGCGGGCGAGGTAGGCTACATCTCGGGTTCGATAAAGACACTCGCTGACGCGAAGGTCGGCGACACCGTTACCCTCGTTTCGAATCCCGCCGCCGAGCCGCTTCCCGGCTACAGAGAAGCTCAGCCGATGGTATTCTGCGGCATCTATCCCGTCGACGGCGCGAAGTACGGCGACCTCAAGGACGCGCTCGAAAAGCTCCAGCTCAACGACGCGGCTCTCTCGTTCGACGCTGAGACCTCCGTCGCGCTCGGCTTCGGCTTCCGCTGCGGCTTCCTCGGACTGCTCCACATGGAGATCATTCAGGAACGCCTTGAGCGCGAGTACATGCTCGACCTCATCACCACAGCGCCGAGCGTAATCTACCGCATAACGCGCACCGACGGCACCGTCGAGATGATCGACAACCCGACGAACTACCCCGACCCGTCGCTCATCGCCTCAGCCGAGGAGCCCGTCACCGACGCGCACATCTACACCCCCAAGGAGTACGTCGGCAACATCATGGAGCTCTGTCAGGACAGACGCGGCACCTTTGTCGACATGCAGTACATCGACGCGGACAGAGTAGATTTGCACTACGTCCTGCCGCTCGCCGAGATAATCTACGACTTCTTCGACACCCTCAAGTCGCGCACGCGCGGCTACGCGTCCTTTGACTACGAGCTTAAGGACTACGTTCCCAGCGAGCTCGTCAAGCTCGACATCATGCTCAACGGCGAGGTAGTCGACGCGCTCTCGTTCATTATCCACAAGGACAAGGCTTACGGACGCGCCAGAAAGATGGCGGAAAAGCTCAAGGAGAAGATCCCGCGCCAGCTCTTCGAGGTTCCGATACAGGCGTGCATCGGCGGAAAGATCATCGCGCGCGAAACCGTCAAGGCTATGCGCAAGGACGTTCTCGCGAAGTGCTACGGCGGCGATATCACAAGAAAGAAGAAGCTCCTCGAGAAGCAGAAGGAAGGCAAGAAGCGCATGCGCCAGCTCGGTACGGTAGAGGTTCCGCAGGAGGCGTTCATGGCGGTTTTAAAATTGGATACCGATTAGAGTACTTGCAATTTACCTATATAATATGTATAATATAAAGCGCCGGTGGGCGCTCTCTCCCGCCTTTGAAAACGTTCGCTTCCGGAAATGTTCATAAACGGCGGGACGGAGAAGTTTCCTATAAAGTAAAAAACACAAGTCCGAAAGGAAGATGAAAAATGGAATATACAAAGGCATTTGATCTGATAGCAGGCAAGGTTGAGGAAGAGCTCAAGAAGAGCGGCTACACCAAGCAGAAGGTCGCTTCCGAGAACGAGGGCGATCTGGTCGCGCTGTTTACCAGCGACAACATCGCTTACTCCGTTGTCTATATCCTCGACAGACAGCAGATGGTGCTGCGTTCCTGCACCATGACCGACGAAGGCCCCGACAACGAGTGGAAAACCCTCGCTACATGGCTCTATGACGAGGAGACCTCCTCGCAGAAGGACGCCGAGAGTATCGCGAACGACTTCATCGAGGGCGTTTCGGGTACGATCGCCGTGAAGCGCGCTAAGCAGGTCAAGCAGAAAAAGAAGAAGGGTGACGACGGCAGCGCCGACCCGAAGTTCCTCGCAAAGCGCTTCGTCGCGTATTTCCCCGAGCTAAAGGACGAGATAAAGATGGAGGAGGACTGCTACTATCCCTTCCGCGGCGCGACCTTCGCCAAGGAACACCTCGCTCCCAAGATCGCAGAGTTCGTAAAGAGGGCAAAGGGCAAGGAGCTCGAGAAGTTCGCGGGCGTTTTCAACACCCAGTACGGTAACGGCGACGTAGACACACGCTCGATCATCACAATCGTCATTCTCAACTCCCTCGAGGACAGCGAGTTCACAAAGCTCTGCAACGAGCTCAACGAGGAAACCCAGAAGGCTGCCCTTGCCGCGCGCAAGTACAGAGGCAGAGAGGTCAAGCCCGAGAAACCCAAGAAGAAAAGCGTTTCAAAGGCAAGCAGCCTGCTCGACAGCTCAAGATGATTTTTTAAAGAGGTTCGGCTTTGCGCCGGCCTCTTTTTAATGGAAAATGAAAAATTGAAAATGGAAAATTAAGGGTCGCTTCGCTCCGGTTTGTATTTTTGCCGGCGGTTGGCGGTTAGCAGTTAGTTTTGACAGAGAATAGGGAAGGAAAAAGTCATATGGGACCCTTCCCGCGAAAATCCTACGTTTCATTACAAAAGACTTTTAGTACGCGATATGCCCGCAGGCGCGTGCCTGCCGCGAAAAATCGACGTAAAGCTGTGAAAAAACTTTTAGTACGCGATTTAAAATACTTGACTTTCTTGATTATATATGATAAAATAGCTTTACCTCTAAAAGGGGTTTTCTTTTTGTGCCCCGCTGAGGGAGGCTAAAAATATTCCGAAATAACCGGGAGGTGCCGTTATGAGAGTTAAAATCACATTGGCCTGCACAGAGTGCAAACAGCGTAACTACAACACAATGAAAAACAAGAAGAACAGTCCCGACAGACTTACCATGAACAAGTACTGCCGCTTCTGCAAGAAACACACTCCTCACAAGGAAACGAAATAACGGAGGTACATGATGGCTGACGAGAAAAAAGCCGACGTTAAAAAGGCGGAAGCTAAAAAGACCGTCAAAAAAGACGTCAAAAAGAAAAAGCCGAATGTCTTTCAGAGACTTTGGAAGTACCTTATCGCTTGCAAGGGTGAGTTGAAGAAGATTACATGGCCGTCTGTTTCACAGACAACCAAGAACTTTGGCATCGTTATCGCGGTGATCATCGTTATGGGTCTGTTTATCTTCGGACTGGACACGGGTCTGTACGCATTGCTCGGATTGGTAATGGGCACAGGTTCGGCTGCATAAGAAAGTATTATCACTAATTTTCGAAAGGAAGCAGTATAATGCCTGATTATGAAGCAAGATGGTATGTTGTGCATACCTACTCGGGCTATGAAAACAAGGTTGCCGGCGACCTTATGACGACCGCCGAAAACCGTCAGCTCCAGGATATGATCCTCGACGTAAAGGTTCCCACCGAGATTGTCACCGAAAAGGTAGTCAACCGCAAGGGTGAGGAAACCATCAAGGAAGTCGAGCACAAGATCTATCCGGGCTATGTTTTTGTCAAGATGGTCTATACCGACGAAACCTGGTATGTCGTCCGCAATATCCGCGGCTGCACAGGCTTTGTGGGACCGGGATCCAAGCCCGTACCGCTCACTGAGGCTGAGGTCTACCGCATGGGAGTAGAACAGCGCAGCGTCAAGGTTTCCTACGCTGTGGGAGATTCGGTGAGAATTATCGACGGTCCGCTTGAGGACTGTGTTGGTGTTGTAGACGAGTTGAACACCGACGAAAATTACGTCCGCGTCATCGTATCGATGTTCGGACGCGAAACGCCTGTCGAGCTTGAGCTGTCTCAGGCAGAGCGTATTGAAGACTAACGATAAATTGCCTGAATTTACGCAGGCTGTTTATTGGGAACACCCGTTCCCTGTGGGAGGAAACCCTACACAGTGGCGTTCCGCAATTTACCACGAATTTTTGGAGGTGCAAACACAATGGCTCAAAAGGTAGTAGGCTTAATCAAGCTGCAGATCCCTGCCGGAAAAGCTACTCCGGCTCCGCCTGTTGGTCCGGCACTCGGTCAGCACGGCGTAAACATTGTCGCGTTCACAAAGGATTTCAATGAGCGTACAAAGAATGACATCGGTCTTATCATTCCTGTTGTTATCACAGTATATGCCGACCGTTCGTTCTCTTTCATTACCAAGACTCCGCCCGCAGCGGTTCTTCTCAAGAAGGCTTGCGGCATTGAGAGCGGTTCAGGCGTACCCAACAAGACTAAGGTTGCCAAGATCACCAAAGAGCAGCTCACCAAGATCGCTGAGCAGAAGATGCCCGACCTCAACGCGGGTTCACTCGACGCTGCAATCAGCATGATCGCAGGTACTGCGAGAAGCATGGGTATCACTGTCGTTGACTAACATCTAATCCGGGTGGGAGGAGATTTCCGCTTGACCACCTAAACATGGAGGAAAATTAATGAAACACGGTAAGAAATATGTCGACGCTGCGAAGCTCGTTGACAAGACTAAATTATATGATACTGACGAGGCTCTCGATACAGTCATCAAGACTGCCGTAGCCAAGTTTGACGAAACCGTTGAGCTTCACGTAAAGCTCGGCGTTGACAGCCGTCACGCTGACCAGCAGGTCCGCGGCGCTGTCGTACTTCCCAACGGTACAGGTAAGAACGTTCGCGTTCTCGCTATCTGCAAGGGCCCCAACGAGGAGCTCGCTAAGGAAGCAGGCGCTGATTTCGTAGGCGCTGAGGACATGACCCAGAAGATCCAGCAGGAAAACTGGATGGACTTCGACGTGCTCATCACCACTCCCGACTGCATGGGTCTGGTAGGCCGTCTCGGTAGAATCCTCGGTCCGCGCGGTCTTATGCCTAACCCCAAGGCAGGTACCGTAACTCCCGACATCGCCAAGGCGATCAAGGAAGCCAAGGCCGGTAAGATCGAGTACCGTCTTGACAAGACAAACATCATTCACTGCCCCATCGGCAAGGTCAGCTTCGGCACCGAGAAGCTCAGCGAGAACCTCGGCACCCTTATGGACGCCATCGTTAAGGCTAAGCCCGCTGCCGCAAAGGGTCAGTATGTTCGTTCCGTCGCTGTTACCTCTACAATGGGTCCCAGCGTAAGAATCAACCCCACTAAGTTCGGCGCATAATTTCTGCCGGCCTTATACAGTTTAATATGAGCAAACAGACGGGATAACGGATAATCCGTGATGCCCACGCGATGAGCCGATTTATTCACAAAAATGCGTTACCAACAAACTTGAGCTCATTGTCGGGAGACCGATCTTTCCGTTAAATCCGCCTTGTCTGCTCGTTTTAAAAATAATGCTGTTCTAAAGACAGCAGGTGCGTATGCGTAAAGGAGAAATCCGCCTGCCGAGGAAGATGCAATAATTCTATTGTATTTTACTGCCGTCCGAGGAACAATTCGGGCGGCGTTTTTTTGAACCGCAATAAATCATTTCCGGAGGTGAAATTTTTTGCCAAGTCAGAGTGTTTTAGAGCAAAAGAAAGCAATTGTCGCTGAGCTCTCCGAGAGACTCAAGAACTCCGTAACAGGCGTAGTTGTCAGCTATCAGGGTATCAACACTGAGGACGACACCAAGCTCAGAAAGGAGCTCCGTGAGAACAACGTAAAGTACACCGTTGTTAAGAACACACTTCTCTCCCGTGCCTGCGAGGAGGCCGGTCTTGACGAACTCAAGCCCGTTCTCGAGGGTACCACCGCTCTTGCGACAAGCGACAGCGAGTATGCTGCCGCGGCGAGAATTCTTTGCGGTTACGCGAAGGATCACGACAATTTCAAGGTGAAGTCAGGTTATCTTGACGGCGCTGTTGTAGACATGGATACTATCGTATCTCTCTCCAAGCTGCCCACAAGAGACGTACTTCTCGCAAATGTACTCGGCGCATTCCAGGCGCCCATCGCAGCGTTCGCGCGCGTTATCCAGGCTGTTGTTGACGAGGGCGGCTTTGACGCCTGCCTCGAGAAGAAGGCAGCCGAGGCAGCTCCCGCAGAGGAAGCTCCCGCAGCGGAATAATCCGCAACTGAATTCAAAATTAACGACATAATATTGGAGGTAAATTAAAATGGCATCAGAGAAAATCACTGCTATTATTGAAGAATTAAAGGGCCTCACCGTTCTCGAGCTTTCCGAGCTCGTACACGCTGTAGAGGATGAGTTTGGCGTAAGCGCAGCTGCTGCTGTAGCTGTTGCTGCTCCCGCTGACGGCGGCGCTGCCGCTGCTGCTGAGCAGACCGAGTTTGACGTTATTCTTAAGAGCGCAGGCGGCAACAAGATTGCTGTCATCAAGGAAGTCCGCGCTATCACAGGTCTCGGCCTGAAGGAAGCAAAGGCTCTCGTAGACGGCGCTCCCAAGGCTCTCAAGGAGCAGGCTTCTAAGGAAGAGGCTGAGTCCATCAAGGAGAAGCTCGAGGCTGCAGGCGCAGAGGTTGAGATTAAGTAATCTGACTTCACGGAAATTGAGGACAGGAGTACACACTCCTGTCCTTATTTATATTTAAAATTAAAAGGCTCCCAAATCGGGAGCCCTTTTCCTTTTTAAATTATGAATCCTCCGTTCACCCCGAGAACCTGTCCCGTGATGAACTTCGCCTTGTCTGAGCAAAGGAACACCGCTGCGTCGGCTATGTCCTTCGGCGTGCCGAGGGCGTTCAGCGGAGTTTCCTCCCTGAGCGACTGAATAGTTTCCCCGTCAAAATCCTTCATCATATCGGTCATTATCACACCCGGCGCGATGCAGTTTACGCGCACGCCGCTGAGCCCGACCTCCTTCGCGAGAGCCTTCGTCAGTCCGATAACGCCTGCCTTTGCCGCGCTGTAGTGAACCTCGCACGACGCGCCGACCTGACCCCACATCGAGCTGATGTTGAGTATCACGCCGCTGTGAACGGGCAGCATGTGCCGCCGCAGAGCTTCCTGTGAGCAGTTGAATACGCCGCTGAGGTTAGTGTCGAGCATAGCGCGCCAGTCATCATAAGTGAGGTCGGTGAACAGCTTCTGCTGAGCGATGCCTGCGTTGTTAACCAGGATATCAACGCCGCCGAGAGATTTGTCAACCTTGTCAAACATTCGGTTGACGCTCTCTCTGTCTTTGATGTCCGCCTGAACCGCGATCGCCTTTATGCCGCAGCTCTTCTGGAGCTGAGCGGCTAAGGCTTCGGCGGTTTCTTTTTTTGTGTTGTAATGTACGGCGACCTGACAGCCCGCTCTCGCGAGTCCCGTGCAGATAGCGGAGCCGATTCCGCCCGCGCCGCCTGTAACTAACGCCGTTTTCATATTACTTTTTCTTGAAGCCGTCCTTCAGGCTTACGCTTCTGTTGAATACAAGGTGCCCGGGCGAGCTGTCCTTGTTGTCTACGCAGAAGTAGCCCAGACGCATGAACTGGAAGCTCTTTGGAGCCTCGGCGGTCGCAAGACTTTTCTCAGCCTTGCAGTCGGTCAGAACCTCGAGGGACTTCGGGTTGAGGTAGTCGAGGAAGCTGCCCTCCTGAGCGTCGGGGTCGGGTACGGTGAAGAGGTTATCGTACAGCCTTACCTCTGCGTCAACGTAGTTCTCCGCGTCGACCCAGTGGATAGTTCCGCGAACCTTTCTTCCGTCGGGAGTATTGCCGCCGCGTGTTTCGGGGTCGTACTCGGCGTAAACCTCTGTGACGTTGCCGTTCTCGTCCTTCTTGCAGCCCGTGCACTTAACGATATACGCGGACTTGAGGCGAACCTCGTTGCCGGGATAGAGGCGCTGATATTTCTTTATCGGCTCCTCCATGAAGTCCTCGGCCTCGATCCAGCACTCGCGCGAGAAGGTAACGGTGCGGAAGCCGTCCTCGGGACGGTTGGGGTTATTCTCAACCTCGAAGGTCTCTGTCTGACCCTCGGGATAGTTTGTTATTACGAGCTTTACGGGGTGGATAACGCACATTACGCGCGCGGCAGTCTCGTTGAGGTCGTCGCGCAGACAGTGCTCGAGGAAGGAGTACTCAACGATCGAGTTGACCTTCGAAACGCCGATCTGATCGATGAACGAGCGGATCGAGCGCGGAGTATAGCCGCGTCTGCGCAGACCGCAGAGGGTAGGCATACGCGGGTCGTCCCAGCCGCTGACGTGGTTTTCCTCGACAAGAGCGCGGAGTTTTCTCTTGGACATAACGGTGTTGTTGATGCCCAGACGCGCGAATTCGATCTGACGCGGCTTGCTCGGCGCGGAGATGTTCTCGATGACCCAGTCGTAAAGCGGACGGTGATCCTCAAACTCGAGAGAGCAGAGAGAGTGGGTGATACCCTCGATTGCGTCCTCGATCGGGTGTGCGAAGTCGTACATCGGGTAAATGCACCAGCTGTCGCCCGTGCGGTGGTGGTGCATGCGGTTGATTCTGTAGATAACGGGGTCGCGCATGTTGAAGTTGCCCGAGGCAAGGTCGATTTTCGCGCGGAGAGTCATGCTTCCGTCGGCAAATTCGCCCGCTCTCATTCTCTTGAACAGGTCAAGGCTTTCCTCAACAGGTCTGTCGCGGAAGGGGCTTTTCGCGGGGGTGGAGGTGTCGCCGCGGTACTCGCGCATCTGTTCGGGGGTAAGCTCGCAGACATAGGCAAGACCCTTTTCAATCAGCTCGACGGCGAAGTCATACATCTGCTCGAAGTACTCTGACGCGAAGTAGAAGCGGTCGTCCCAGTCAAAGCCGAGCCAGTGAATGTCCTCCTTGATAGCGTCGACGTACTCAACGTCCTCCTTGGTGGGGTTGGTGTCGTCCATGCGCAGGTTGCAGATGCCTCTGTACTTTTCGGCGGTGCCGAAGTTGATGCAGATAGCCTTTGCGTGACCGATGTGGAGATAGCCGTTCGGCTCGGGAGGAAAACGGGTGTGAACCTGCATTCCTTCGCATCTTCCGCCCTCGGCGAGCTCCTCGTCTATAAAATCGTGAATGAAGTTACCGGTCATAACTTCATTTGGTGTTGTTTCTGACATATCTTTAGCCTTCTTTGTTTATATTTTTCAGAACTTCTCAAGTCCGATTTCGAGCCTTCTCATTGTTTCCTCTCTGCCGAGGATATCGAGAATTTCGATAGCGCCGCCGGGTGTGACGGTCTTGCCTGCCGCGGCGATTCTGACCGGCCACATAACCGTGCCGTTCTTGAGTCCATTTTCGGCAGCCATGTTGATCAGGCAGTCGTGGATAGCGTCGGCTGTCCAGTCGGGAAGCGCGCGCAGTCTGTCGGTTGCCTCTTTGAGCACGACGGGCGCGTTCTCGAGGTTCGTCTTGCTCTTCTTGTTGACAAAGAGCTCCTTCTCGTACTCGGGAAGCTGCGCGAAGAAATCGAGCATTTCGGGAATCTGCGTGAGCTGGGTGACGCGCTTCCGGAGTATTGCCGCGAACTTCTCATAGGGCATTTCCTTATCGCCGAAAACCTGCTTGTAGTAGGGCATAGCTACCTCGGTGAACTCCGTTTCGGTCATAGCCTTGATGTACTCGCCGTTGAACCAGCTGAGCTTGTCGTAGTCAAAGACGGACGGCGACTTGCTGATACCGCTGATGTCGAACGCCTCCTCGAGCTCCTTGAGGGTGAAGATCTCCTGATTGTCCTTCGGGCACCAGCCGAGAAGCGCGATGTAGTTGATGATCGCCTGCGGCAGATATCCGTCGTCGATAAGGTCGTAGAAGCCCGTCGCGCCGTGACGCTTTGAGAGCTTAGAAACGTTGCCGTCCTCGTCCTTGCCCATGATAAGCGGCAGATGGATATAGGTCGGTATCTCCCAGCCGAACGCCTCGTAGAGCAGGTTGTACTTCGGGGTCGAGCTGAGGTACTCGCTGCCTCTGACGACGTGGGTAATGCGCATCGTGTGGTCGTCGATCACGTTCGCGAAGTTGTAGGTGGGGTAGCCGTCGGTCTTGATGAGTATCTGATCCTGCAGCTCGCTGTTCTCGACGGTGATTTCGCCGAATACCGCGTCGGTGAAGGTCGTGCTGCCCTCGATCGGCATTTTCTGGCGGATAACATAGGGCACGCCCTCAGCGAGAAGGCGGTCGATCTCCTCCTGCGGAAGGTCGCGGCAGTGTCTGTCGTAGCCGCCGCCGACGGTTTCCTTCTGGATTTTCTCGAGCCGCTCCTTTGAGCAGAAGCAGCGGTACGCCTTGCCGTCGCGGATAAGCTGCTCGGCGTAGGGCAGGTACATATCCTTTCGCTCGGACTGCACGTAGGGGCCGAAATCGCCGCCGATATCGGGGCCTTCGTCGTGTTGCAGACCTGCCAGCTTAAGCGTGTTGTAGATGAAGTCAACCGCGCCTTCGACAAGTCTTTCGCGGTCGGTGTCCTCGATGCGGAGGATAAATTTGCCGCCCTGCGATTTGGCGACAAGGTACTCGTAAAGCGCCGTTCTGAGGTTGCCGACGTGCATGAAGCCCGTGGGACTCGGCGCGTATCTGGTTCTGACTGTAAGCTCAGCCATCAAATCACCCTTTGCTATAATAGTATACCTAATCAGTATACCATATTTTAGGGAGAAGTACAAGAGTTTTTAGTGGTAAGTGATCAGCGTCAGGCGGTCAGTTGATGAAGATTTCGCAATATTCTGTCGGTTCTTGTAAACCAACGCAAAATAATCTGGTTGACAATAGCACCGCGCGGGTGTATAATGTCAACATATACCAAAGAAAGAAGTTGACAATATGGCAAACACTCAACCGTCAAAGGCAAAGCTCACGACTCTCGCAATGGTACAGATCGCGCTTTGCACCGCGCTTATCTGCGTATCGGCACAGCTCGCTATCCCGCTGCCGATCGGCGTACCGTTCACATTACAGGTGCTCATGGTAATGCTCACCGCGCTTATCCTCAAGCCCCTGTACTCGGTGATCTCGCTGCTGCTCTACGTGCTGCTCGGCGTAGTCGGACTGCCCGTTTTCTCGGGAGCAAAGAGCGGTATCGGTACGATCCTCTCACCGACGGGCGGCTTCATCATCGGCTTTGTCCTCGCGGCGTTCTTCGTCAGCCTGCTCAAGGGCGTGCTCGGCAGGAAGCTCGGCGGAAAGCTCACTGTTGTGCGCTACATCATCGTAACGGTGATCATCGGCATTCCCGTAATGTATATCCCGGGAATCGCGCTCTACATGGTATACACGGGCGCGGATCTCGTCAGCGCGATCGTCACCCTCACCTCGGTGTTCATTCTGCTCGACATAGCGAAGTGCGTGATCGCCTCGCTGATCGCGGTGCCGCTCAACAAGGCGCTCGCAAAGATATATTAAGCCTCATTCATATACTTAAGGGAATCTCTAAAAATCCCTTACCGCGCATAAGCACGAAATCTTCACGGCATAATCTTGCCAAAACTTCTTGGAATACGTCAGTATTCCTGCGGCATTTTGACAACATTCTGCCATAAATCTTCCGCACTTCTGCACGACATTGAATTATTAGAGATTCCCTTAATACAAAAGCGCCGCGCTGTCCTGATTGGCAGCGCGGCGCTTTATTAATTTTCAATTAACGGATTGACGTGAACCATGACGTGTTTTACCTGCGGGAAGCCGTCCTCGACCGCATCGTGAACCTTCTCCGCGATACCGTGGGCGGTGCATACGCTGAGCGCGCTGTCAACGCCGATTTCTATGTCTACGTAGATCTTATTGCCGAAAACCCTTGTGCGCAGCAGGTCGATCTGCTCAACGCCCTCGATTTCTTCGGCGCAGGCTTTGATTTTCGCTTCGGTTTCCTCATCGCATGAGTGGTCGACCATGCGGTCAACGGCGTCCTTGAAAACGTCGAACGCGACCTTGAAGATAAACAGGCAGATGACTATGCTCGCGATAGGCTCGAGGATCGGGAACCCGAGAGCCGCGCCGCCGATACCGATAAGCGCGCCGACCGACGAGAGAGCGTCGCTGCGGTGGTGCCACGCCTCAGCCGAAAGCGAGGGAGAGTCGATCCGTTTGGCGTTTATTTTTGTGTACCAAAACATCGCCTCCTTGACGACTATCGAGGTGATAGCCGCGATAAGAGCGAGCGGATTGCGGAAGCTCAGCTCCGTGTACGCGCCCGTGAATATGCTCTTCAGCGCTTCGATACCTATCGCGCCGCCCGCGAGAAACAGCACGACCGCGAGGATAATTTCAGCCACGCACTCGAACCTCTCGTGGCCGTAGGGGTGGTCTGAGTCTGATTCGCGCGCCGAAAGACGTACGCCGACAATGACGATGATTCCGCTGAAAACGTCCGAGGCGGAGTGAACCGCGTCTGAGATCATCGCGCCCGAGTGCGAGATAATGCCCGCGAACAGCTTGAACAGCGTCAGCGCGACGTTGCCGACCATTCCGACGATAGAAACTCTCGTCGCTGCCTGTTTTGCCTCCTGCTGATTGACCATAAAAACCGCTCCTCTCGTTTTTGGGGAGTTTGTAACAATATATGTCCGGATAATAAAAAAGTACCTGCGGCGCAGTTGTCACTGTCCCGCAGGTATCCGCTACTGTCTGTAAAGACCCGGCTCCAAGCTGTCGCTTCGGCCTGTTCAGTACCGCTATTGTATCATGTAATCGCGCGGCTGTCAATAAATCAGGGGAGTCTGAGCAGAAAAAATTATTTCTTTTCCTTGCGTGAACGCCGTTTTCGTGGTAATATAGACTTCATCCAAATACGGAAGGAGAAAATATATGAAACTCAAAAGAATGTTCTGCGCGCTGACTGCCGCGTCGGTTCTCGCGGCGTCGATGTTTTCACTCACGGCGCATGCCGACGACAGCAAGGCGTATTCCGACGAGTACAAGAGCTCGCCGTACTACGAGAAGCTGACCGCCGCTCTGGAGGACAGCCGCGATAAGACGACGATGGAGAAGGCTCTTGCCGCCGCTCTCTCTCAGGAGGGCTACAAGAACTACGCGACCGAGGGAGCCGACCTCGACAAGGCGAGAGAGGACGGACTTCTGTGGACGGGCAAGGAGCTGAGAATGAACGCACACGACACGGGCAACACCGAGTACACCCGCTGGGCTCAGACATGGGTCATGGACGGGGAAGGCGACGCTCAGTACCTCGACTGCGACTGGTGCGCGATCTTTGTCAGCTGGTGCCTCTATCAGGCGGGCTACTACAGCAAGGACGAGCTGAAAAAGTACTACTACGCCTACTGTGCCGAGCCGAGGGTCGAGTACGACGCAGATTCGTGGATCCTCGCGTACAACCTCGACCAGAAAAACGTCTGGTATGCTCCGAAGGCTCACCACAAGCTCGACGCCTACAACTGGAACACCTACTACAATATCGACATCGACCCGTATGAAATGCCCTACAAGCCCGGCGGACTTGTGTTCTTCTCATGGGACGGCTCGGGCGAGTACTTCGACCACGTGTCGATCGTCGTCGATTACGATCAGGACACCCACGTGCTTACCTACTCAAACGGCAACTCCGCAGGTCAGGTAATCACCCGTCAGATCGATCTCGACGTCGAGGAGGAGTTCCGCGGCATGGCTTTCACAAAGAACAGCAACCGCATCATGGCTTACGCCGACTACGACGAGATCAAGCCCCTCGAGCCGAAGAAAATCACGGCTCCGAATACCGAGATCATGTGGGACAAGGGCGCATCGTCGGGCTTCAGCTTCCGGACGAATTCCGATTCCAAGATCTTCTCTGTCACCGTTGACGGCGAGTACTTAGGCTCCAACGTCGAGAGCAACATGATTCTCCATGAGGGCAAGGTGATCATCGGCAGGTCAGAGATCGTCAACCTCGAAGCCGGAAGTCACGACCTTCTCTTCACCTTCGACGACGGCGCGCTTCCGCTCACGCTGACCGTGACCGACGAGAACGGTATTGAGGATAAGCTCTACGGCGACCTCAACTTCGACGGCAAAGTCACCGTTGACGACGCTACGGTTTTACAGAGAGCCGCTGTCGACTTTGTCCAACTCACCGACACCCAGACCGCTCTTGCTGACGTAAACGGCGACGGCAGAGTTTCCGTCCTCGACGTGACCTGCGTACAGAAGTACATCGCGCAGTTTAGTTCGGGCACAGGCAGAGCAGGTCAGAAGTATTGATCAAAAAAATAAAGACGTGTATCAGCGCGATACACGTCTTTTTGTTTTAATGTTAGCCGTTGGATGTTTCGGACTGCGCTTCTGCGGTTGCCGCAGCGTCGTCGGCAGCGTTGAAATCATGGGTGTCGGAGATCGAAGCGTTGCCCTCGAGATCCTCATAAACCGTAACGATCGAGTAGTGCGGCTGAGGATTGGCGGTAACGGGAGTGATCTTGCAGAGCAGCATGTAATTTGTGCCGCTGACTATCTGGGTGCCGAGCAGAGCCTTTGCCTCGTACTGAGCGCCGTCAAGTCCCTCAAGAGCCTTTGTCAGAGCCTTCTGGGCTTCGGGAGTAACTTCGGGGGTTTCGGGCTCGGTGTAGCCGCCGGCAATGGGATTCTCGCTGTCTGTGGGAGCCGGCGCCTCAATGTCGCTGTTAGCTACATCGGTGATCTCAGCTTCGCCGTTAAGACCCTCAAAGAGAGTTACGATAACGTAGGTGGTCTTGGGCTCGGCGGTTGTGGGAGTTGCCTTGCAGAGAAGGAAGTGGTTGGTTCCCGCTACGACCTGAGAGCCGAGATATGCCACAGGCTCATAGCCTACGCCGGTGAGAGTGGCTGCCGCCTTGTCGAACACGGTCTTTACTTCGTCGGGAACTACGGGAGAAGCCGCGTCGGTGATGCCGCCCGTGATAACGTCGCCGCCCTCGGAAGCAGACGTCTCAGCCTCAGCCGCGGTTGTCGCCGCTTCGGTGGAGCTCTGTGAGCTTGCGTTGTTCTGTCCGCACGCCGCGAATGAGCATATGATAAGTCCGCTGAGAATAATTGCGAATAATTTTTTCATGTCAAATCCCTCTTTCTTTATAGATTTATTGTGGGGGTTATTCCTTGACTTTATTGTAACACAAGCGTTGAAAAAATCAATGGGGAAAACGCAAATTTCCCACAAACTTCTCCTGTTGTTCACAAGAAAATCAAACTCCCGCAGTGTTCTGCGGGAGTCCGTGTTTTACATTATTCCGACCTCTCCGATATGGTACGGAGTGTCGATGTCAGCGAGGTATTTCTGGATAGCCGTTGCGTCCTCAATGCTCAGAGCAGTGCCGGTAACGCCGCCTCTGAGAGCACATTTGCCGTCGGGGTCGTCGTTTAGCTCGGCGACAAGGCTCTGTACCGCGGTCACGTCGTTAACATCGATAACGCCGCTGCCGTCGCAGTCGCCGGTGAGATATCTCAGCGACATCGGGGCGAAGTGCTCCTCGATCCACTTTGTGCGCTCGCAGCACCAGTTCTTCATGAATTCGAGGTTTTCCTCATAGGTCGGCAGAGGGTACATCATGACGTTTATCTGGTAGCTTATCTTCCAGCCCGCGTCGGTGTAGTTCCTGTTGAACACGTCGGCGTACTCAGCGGCAAGCCTGTCGGTAAGACCGCCCTCGGCGCCGATGTCGCGGATATAGTCGATATGCCGCGCGAATTCCCTGCGGATCTCAAGCTCGAACCAGTCGTAGGTGCAGAGCTTCTTGTAGAAGAGCTTGTCGTTAATCTGCAGCCCGTCGGTCTTGAAGGCGGAGGCGGAGTTCGAGGAGAAGAATCTGCAGCCCGTCGGTCTTGAAGGCGGAGGCGGAGTTCGAGGAGAAGTCCTTGTTTACGTTGCCCATCGAGAGGTCGTAGTCCCACGGCGGGCCCGCGTAGAGCTTGCCGTCCTTGTAGTAGAAGAAAACGGAGCTGAAGTTGAAGTCGTTCGTCTTTGCGAACTCGTTGAGGACGTAGAACTTCGCAAACGACGGCACGTCGATCGCGTTCTCAATTGCCTCTCTGTCACCGCTTGCCATAACGTCGGTCAGGCGGTTGACGGTGTTTGTGATGTACTCAAGCTGTTCATCGTCGGGCTCGTCGGGAGCGCTTACGCCGAACCGCAGTCCGCCCTTTGAGGTGATGTAGGACGTGCCCTCGTCAGTGCGCAGCCGCTCGTACTCGAGCAGGAAGTCCTTATTGCCCTCAACGTCGATATCGACCCTGTCCTTGCCGTCCTGAACAGGCTCCATCAGTGTGTAGCAGCCGCGGAAGCTGCCGTCAAGCCACAGCTCGACGATCTTCTGCCGCGAGGTGTACTCAAGCCCCAGCTCGTCCGCGAAGTCAAACATGACGTAGTTTCGCAGCAGGGTAGGGTCGAAGGGGTTCGCGAGCAGCGCCCACTTTTTGCCCTTGCCCATGCCGAGCAGATCGCGTTTCTTGGAAAACTTGAAGGTGAAGGATTTCTTTCGCGCCATCGCTGTGCTGTTACCGCGCACCTTCACGACGACAGACTCGTCTGCGACGCTCTCGCCGTTGTCCGTGACCTTGATATGAGCGTCGGTGTAGCCGTCCTCCTTTTGAAGCGACAGACCGCTGCCGTTATCGGTGGTGATATACAGCTTCGGCACCTCGGCTGTTTCGGCGGCGAGGGTTGTTGTCCGGGATACTGCCGCCAGCGTCACAATGCAGACGGCGCAGAGAAATAAGGAGATTATTTTTCTCATTGACATGAATAATTGATTGATGTTGCAAAGGTAATGAAAAACAAGATAAATACAAAGAAAAAGGATCGTTTCTTAAAAAAGATCCGGACTCGTAAAAGCCCGGATCCTAAAAATATAAGTTCTGAATTGATAGTCCGAAGACTGACAACATTTTTGAATTTCGTGTCCAAATAAAATCGTCAAAAGAAGTGCTCGAAAAGCAGCATAAAACCTGACAAAAAACGAACTTCCTGTCGGTGTCCGAATCATCAAGGGTTCAGATTGCAACAGGAAGTTCAGATGTCCTATGTGTATAAAAAAGATTTTTTTCGGCGTATTTGCGTCAGGGACTTGAACCCCCGAAATCTTTTTGCTATGGTATACGACAACTGCCTGTTGATAACCGGATTTGAGATTTCGGGGCTCAACAGGCAGATAGCTTTTTTATCAATAGTTTTCGGCGTGAAGCTCAAAGAAACTTTGCGGATGATTACAGGTCGGACAAATATCAGGGGCTTGAGTGCCGACGACGATATGACCGCAGTTACGGCATTCCCAAACTTTGACCTCGCTCTTTTCAAATACCCGAGCGGTTTCGACATTTTTGAGCAGTGCGCGGTAACGTTCCTCATGGTGCTTTTCAATTTCGGCGACCAGTCTGAACTTTGCGGCAAGCTCCGGGAAGCCCTCCGCCTCGGCGGTCTCGGCAAAGCCTTCATACATATCCGTCCACTCGTAGTTCTCGCCTTCAGCAGCTGC
>ONDL01000093.1 GCA_900316555.1 uncultured Eubacteriales bacterium
CTGATGCTCGGTGAGCACGTTTCTGACGAGAGAACGCACGGCTATGTTGATATTCTCAGCGCCCTTGAGCTCTACGTAGAACTGACTGAGCTCCTCGGCAACCATGGTGTTGAGCATGTAGTTGGGGCAGCCGATGTTGAGAGCCGAACCGAGTGCGCGGAACTCAAACTTGTTGCCTGTGAAAGCGAATGGCGAGGTGCGGTTGCGGTCGGAGGTGTCCTTCTTGAAGTCGGCGAGCACCTCAACGCCTGTTTCCATTCTCTCCTTGCCGTGGCTCACATAGTCCTCGCCGTCGATGATAGCCTGTACCATCTCGCCGAGGTCATCGCCGAGGTAAACGGACATGATAGCGGGCGGAGCCTCGTTAGCGCCGAGTCTGTGGTCGTTGCCCGCGGAAGCTACGGTAGCTCTGAGCAGATCCTGATACTCGTCGACAGCCTTTACGACAGCCGCGAGGAAAAGCTGGAAGGTGATGTTGTTCTCGGGGTGCTTTCCGGGGCTGAGGAGGTTCTCGCCGGTATTTGTGCTGAGCGACCAGTTGTTGTGCTTGCCCGAGCCGTTAACGCCGGCGAAGGGCTTCTCGTGGAGCAGGCAGACAAGGCCGTGCTTTTCGGCGGTTTTCTGCATGATCTCCATTGTCAGCTCGTTGTGGTCGTTAGCGATATTCGAGGTTGTAAAGATGGGAGCGAGCTCGTGCTGTGAGGGAGCGACCTCGTTGTGCTTTGTCTTTGCGAGCACGCCGAGCTTCCAGAGCTCCTCGTCGATATCCTTCATGTATGCCGCTACGCGGGTCTTGATTGCGCCGAAGTAGTGGTCGTCAAGCTCCTGACCCTTGGGAGCCTTCGCGCCGAAGAGGGTTCTGCCCGTGAGCTTGAGATCCTCTCTCTGGTCGTAAAGCTCCTTGTCGATGAGAAAATACTCCTGCTCGGGGCCGACGGTCGTGGTGACACGGGTAACGTCGGTCTTGCCGAGAAGGTGGAGAATCTTGACCGCCTCTGTGCTCATGCGCTCCATCGAGCGAAGCAGAGGAGTCTTTTTGTCAAGAACCTCGCCTGTGTAGGAACAGAACGCGGTGGGAATATACAGAGAGCCGTCGCGTACAAATGCAGGCGACGTGGGATCCCACGTTGTGTAGCCTCTCGCCTCAAAGGTCGCGCGGATACCTCCGCTCGGGAACGAGGACGCGTCGGGCTCGCCCTTGATGAGCTCCTTGCCCGAGAACTCCATGATTACGCCGTCGCCGTGAGGCTGAATAAAGCTGTCGTGCTTCTCGGCGGTAACGCCCGTCATGGGCTGGAACCAGTGGGTGTAGTGGGTAGCGCCCATTTCGATTGCCCAGTCCTTCATCGCCGCCGCAACTACGTTTGCAACGCTGATATCGAGCGGCTCGCCGTCCTGAATGGTCTTTTTGAGCGCTCTGTAAGTTGATTTGGGAAGTCTCTCCTGCATTTTTTTGTCGTTGAATACCATGCTTCCGAACATTTCGGGTACCTTAGACATAAAAAACTCTCCTAACTGATAATTTTTGTAATTTCAAAAAACAGGCGCCGCGGTTATTATCCGCAGCGCCTTTGCCGTCATTATTGTCAGTATATTCCCATTTATCTTTTTTGTCAAGCGTTTTTGCGGCTTGAAATTGAAGTCTGTTGATGATAGAATATAATCAGAAAAGAGCGGAGGAATTTTTATGGAAAAATCAACAACAGAGCGCTGCCCCGTCTACAAAAAATGCGGCGGCTGTCAGCTCGACACCGCCTATCCCGAACAGCTCGGGTTCAAACAGCGCAAGGTTGAACGCCTTCTTCGCCGTTTTTGCAAGGTCGCGCCTATTATCGGAATGGACAAGCCCTGTCATTACCGAAACAAGGTTCAGGCGGCGTTCTATACCAACAGAAGCGGCAAGATAATCTCAGGCGTGTACCAGTCCGGCACCCACCACGTTGTTGGCATTGACAGTTGCATGATTGAGGACAAGACCGCCGACAGAATAATCGTAGCCGTCCGAAAGCTGCTGCCGTCATTTAAGCTGACTACCTACAACGAGGACACAGGCAGAGGCTTTCTGCGCCATGTGCTCGTCAGACGCGGCTTTTCCACAAACGAGATCATGCTCGTGCTCGTAACGGGAACGCCTGTCTTTCCCTCAAAAAACAACTTCGTCAAGGCGATACTCAAGCAGTTCCCCGGAATCACGACAATCGTGCAGAACGTGAACAACCTCAGCACCAACCTCGTCCTCGGCGACAGACAAAACGTGCTCTACGGCAAGGGTTATATCGAGGATGTGCTCTGCGGCTGCCGCTTCAGAATCTCACCAAAGAGCTTCTACCAGATCAACCCCGTCCAGACCGGGGTTCTGTACGGCAAGGCGATCGAGTTCGCTCAGCTCAGAGGAGATGAAACCGTGCTCGACACCTACTGCGGCATTGGTACGATCGGAATCGTCGCCGCCAAAAACGGCGCGGGCAGGGTGATCGGAGTCGAGCTTAACGGCGACGCCGTCCGCGACGCGATAACGAACGCCAAGCGCAACAGCCTGAAAAATATCCGCTTCTACAAGGGCGACGCGGGTGAGTTCATGGAATCCGCCGCCGAAGAGGAAGAGCGTCCCGACGTTGTGTTCATGGATCCGCCGAGAGCGGGCAGCAGCGAAAAATTCCTGCGCTCACTGATAAAAATGTCGCCCGAAAGGGTCGTTTACGTAAGCTGCAACCCCGAAACCTTAGCGCGCGACCTCAGATTTCTGAGTGAAAACAGCGATTATAAGGTAAAGAAAATACAGCCTGTAGATATGTTTCCTCACACCGAACACATCGAATGCGTGGTACTGCTCACAAAGGAGGCAAAGAAATGATTATCGATACCCATGCGCACATAGGAACGCTCCCGCCGTTTGACATGACGATTGAGCAAGTTCTCTATTCAATGGACAAATACGGAATTGACTTCACAATTCTCAGCAATATCGAAGGCGCCGAAAACGACCATCAGCAAAATCCCGTTCCGCCGCCGTACTCAAAGCCGCAGAATCAGCTCCTGCGCGAAACGATAGACGCCGTGCGTCCGTATCCGGACAGGCTCGGAATCATGCCGTGGCTCCGTATCCAGCACGAGCTGCCCGACGAGGAATTTGTTTCACTTCTCAAGGAGAACCACGATATAATCTACGGCATAAAGCTGCACCCGTTCCACTCGCTGACCGCTCCCGACGAGGAACGCCTTGAACCGATTTACCGCCTTGCCGCAGAATTCGAACTGCCCGTCGCGTCACATACGGGCGGCTGTGAACAGGCGATGTCGCCTCACCTCTACAACGCCGCGAAGCGCCACCCCGAGGTGAAATTCATCATGGTGCACATGGATTTGGGCACCGACAACTCCGTCGCCCTGGATTTGCTCGGCAAGCTGCCTAACCTCTACGGCGACACAACATGGGTTCCGGTGAGCACCACCGTTGAAGCGATACGCCGATACGGCAGCGAAAAAATGCTCTTCGGCACCGACAATCCGATTGACGGCAAGGACACCCTGCTCCACAACCGAACAGGCGAACGCTCGCTGTATCAGCAGTACTTCAACGAGCTCAAAGAGCTGATTTCTGCCGATGACTACGCAAATCTCATGTACAAAAACGCTCAGAGGCTGTTCGGGCTATGATACGGCAGGACTTCATTCCCGACCGTTTCAGGGTGTTCAGCGGAAGTACGCTAAAGCTGATTGCCGTTATTTCGATGTTCATCGACCATGTCGGCGTACACCTCGTTGATCAAAGCATATTACTGCTTCAGTTCGGCGCATACAAGCTGACTTTGTACCGCCTGATGCGCGACCTCGGACGGTTTGCATTTCCGATTTTCTGTTTCCTGTTGATTGAGGGCTTCCTGCATACACGCAGCAAAGTCCGCTACGGAATCAGTCTTGCTCTTCTTGCGGTTATCTCGGAAATACCATACAACCTCGAGCACAGCGGCACGCTCTTCTATTCGGAACATAACGTCTTTTT
>ONDL01000043.1 GCA_900316555.1 uncultured Eubacteriales bacterium
AAGCTCTCTCGACCTCGGCTCTGAGGAGTATTACACATTCAGGAGCTTTGTCGACGCTGACGCGGCGGCGTTCAAGCGCGTGTATTCCTCGGACAACGAGAATGTAATGAAAATAGACAGCGTTACGGGTTACGCGACTGCGATCGGTGCGGGAAAGGCAACCATCAGCTGTACTCTCGCGAACGGTCTCAGCGATTCCTGCGAGGTCACTGTATACCGCATGGCTCAGGGTCTGACGCTCAACGAGAGCAGCGTGACACTCGCGCTCGGCGACAGCTTTGACTTTGACAGCCACGTCGCGGGCGGAGGGTTTGCGTACATACGCGTCTACCACTCGCTTGACGAGAGCGTCGTTTCGATCGCGCCCGGGGGCGGCATCGCGACTGCGGTCGGCGAGGGAGAAACTCAGATTTACTGCGAGCTTATCAACGGCGTGAGGGCTTATGCCGACGTAAAGGTTTTGCCCGCGTCCGAGAGGATAAAGCTCTCAAACGCGCCGTCGCTGATGCAGGTAGGTGAGAAGGCACGATTCCGCGTCGACGGAAACACCGCCGTCAACAACGCGAATATCACCGTGAACTCTGTTAACGGACTTGTCAGGGCGACCGAACAGGGCAGCGATTTCATCGAGCTTACGGGTATCCGTCAGGGCGTTGACACCGTGACCGTGACCACCTACAACGGACTGAGCGCATCCTTTAACGTGACTGTCGACGGCAGCTGCGCTACGCTGATTGATGTTTCCACATGGCAGGGCAGTATTGATTTCGATAAGGTAAAGAAGAGCGGAATCGACTATGTGATTCTCCGCGCGGGCTACGGCAGAGAGCTTGACCAGATCGACAACCGTTTTGTCGAGAACTACGAAAAGGCAAAGGCGGCAGGTCTGAAGGTCGGCGCGTACTGGTTCAGCTACTCCGAATCCGTGGACGAGGCGTTCAAGGAGGCTGAGGCTTGCTTGTACTGTCTCGGCGGCAGAAAGCTCGACATGCCGCTATACTACGACCTCGAAATCGACTCCGTTATGGAGCGCATGACGAAGTCCGAATACACACAGATGGCGCTGAATTTCTGCTCGGTCATCGAGAGCGCGGGCTACCGTCCCGGTATTTACTCGAGCGTTTCGGTGTACCAGACAAAGCTTGACCACTCACGCCTCCTGCGCGACGGGATCTCCGTCTGGAACGCGCACTGGTCTGAGCGGTGCACAATCGAGTGCGACGTCTGGCAGTACAGCGAAAACGGAAGCGTCAGCGGTATCTACGGTGACGTCGACATGAATCTCATATATAATCTGGACGTAGTGGAATAAGGAGGAGCCTATGAACTTCGCGGCGGTCTATCATCGCAGCACACCCGATATGTGCTATTCTCCCGACGGCAACGAGATCGTTATAAATATCCGCACGGACAGGGACGTTGACGCGGTATATCTGGTCCACGAGGATCCGTTTATTCATGAGCTCAACCGCAAGAGCGAATGGTACGGCAGACGCGAACGAATGAGCCTTTCGCGCGAGCTGAGATATCAGGTGATTTACACCCTGAAAGTCCGTCCCGAGTATAAGCGGCTGATGTATTACTTTGAGCTGGAAGCCGACGGCAGGACATACTGTCTGTACGAAAACAAGCTCTGCGAAAAGAGCGAGGCAAATGACACCTCAAAGCAGTTCTTCAAGTACGCGTGGCTCAATCCGTCCGACATAATCGCGCCGCCGAAGTGGGTGGGCGACACGGTGTGGTACCAGATCATGCCCGACCGTTTTTGCCGCCACCATGACGCGCCGCATGATGAAAAATTCCGCGTATGGGGCGACCTTTCGAACCCTCAGTGGTACGACTGCTACGGCGGCACTCTCAGGGGAATCACCGAGAGGCTCGACTACCTCAAGGATATCGGTATCAGCGGAATATACATGACCCCGATTTTTCAGTCCAACTCCAGTCACAAATACAATACCTTCGATTACACCAAGGTCGACAGCGACTTCGGCACAGAGGACGACCTGCGCGAGCTTGTCAGAGAAGCGCACAGCCGCGGAATCCGCATCATGCTCGACGCTGTGTTCAACCACTGCGGCCACAAGTTTCCGCCTCTGCTCGACGTGTGCGAAAAGGGCAGAGCTTCAAGGTACTTCGACTGGTTCTTCATCAACTCAGACGACTTCATGAAGGAAGAGTTCACCACCGCCGACGGAAGGTTCTATTCATTCTCGTTCTGGGCGCCGATGCCCAAGCTCAACACCAACAACCCAGAGGTCGTTAAGTATTTCTCAGACCTCTGCTGCTACTGGGCGAGGGAATGGGACATCGACGGTATCCGCTTTGACGTCGGCGACGAGATTTCGCACTCCTTTATTCGCAAGGTTCACGAGAAGGTCAGGGCGATCAAGCCTGAGATCTATCTTCTCGGCGAGATCTGGGTCGATTCGCTCAACTGGCTGTATGGCGACGAGTACGACGCGGTGATGAACTATCCGTTCTCGGGCTGCGTCAACGACTATTGGAAGAACACAAAGCTCACCGCGCAGGATTTTGTTTACGCAATGAACGCCTGCCACTCGCTCTATCCCGAGCAGGTTAACCGCGCGATGCTGAATTTCCTCGACACTCACGACACACCGCGCGCTGCCGAGAGCTGTAGAAACCTCGACGTACTGCTCCAGAAGCTCGTTGTACTGACGACTATGACGGGCGCGCCTTGTCTTTATTACGGTACCGAAATCGCCATGAAGGGAAAGCGCGATCCGTACAACCGCACGCCGATGCCGTGGGATGAAATCGAGCGCGGCGGTCATGATGAGTTTATCGGAAAAATCCGCGCGCTTCTCAAAATGCGCCGCGAAAACCCCGAGCTGAGGGAGAATGATATCAAATACCATCTCGACAGTGCCAATCCGCGCCTGCTATCCTACACAAAGGGCGGCAGCATAGAGGTGATTGTCAACGCGGGAAAGAAAGCTGTTGACATTGACTGCGGCGGCGAGGTGCTTTTCTCAAATCTCCTCAGCGGAGGCAGGCTCCAAAGGAACGGAGCCGCGGTTATCAGAAAAAACAAAGAAGGTATAAAAATATATAAAATCCTCTGTCAATGACAGGGGATTTTCGTTTTGACAATTTTCTGTTCAGGGTGTAACATAGAATAAGAAAATGAGGAAAAGAGACGATATTTGTGGACGTGCTATCCATCTTCAAGGACCTTGCGATAATCATGCTTTTCGCCAAGGTTTTCGGACTTGTCGCGCGCAAGCTCAAGGCGCCTCAGGTAGTCGGCGAAATTGTCGCGGGACTGCTTATCGGCCCGAGCGTGCTCGGCTTTGTTCAGCAAAACGACTTCATCAACGTCTGCGCTCAGATAGGCGTGGTAATTCTTATGTTCTCGGCGGGTCTGGGCACCAATCTCCGCGATCTGCTGCGTACGGGGCCTAAGGCGCTCGCGATAGCCTGCGCGGGTGTGGCTGTGCCGCTTGTCGGCGGAACGCTGCTCTATCAGTGCTTCTACGGCTTCTCGCCGTGGGGAAGCGAGAAGTTCCTGACCGCGGTGTTTATCGGCGTGATCATGACCGCTACGAGCGTGAGCATCACCGTCGAAACCCTAAAGGAGCTCGGCAAGCTCAAAACCGAGCTCGGCACAACGATACTCAGCGCGGCGATAATCGACGACGTGATCGGCATTCTCGTTCTGACCTTCGTGATCGGCTTCAAAAACCCGGACTCAAATCCGTGGCGCGTCGGCTTCAACACGATCGCGTTCTTCGCTGTTGCGATTGTCGTGGGCTTTGTTATCTACAAGGCGTTTCAGTTTGTCGACAAGCGCTATCCGCGTACCCACCGCATTCCGATTCTCGCACTGGTTCTCTGTTTCGGATTTTCATACGTCGCCGAGCACGTTTTCGGTATCGCTGACATCACGGGCGCATACGTCGCGGGTATTATCCTGTGCAGCCTGCGCGATTCGGACTATATCGAGGAAAAGCTCGACATCAACTCATACATGATTTTCGGCCCGATTTTCTTCGCGAGTATCGGTCTTAAAACGGACGTCAGCGGCATAACATGGGACATCGTGCTGTTCTCCGCTGCATTTGTGCTCGTCGCGCTGTCGACGAAGATCATCGGCTGCGGCGCTATGTCAAGGCTCTGCGGCTTCAAGGGCAAGGACACGCTCAAGATGGGCGTCGGCATGATGACGCGCGGCGAGGTCGCCTTGATCGTCGCGCAGAGAGGACTGAGCGAGGGCATGATAAGCTCTGTGTATTTCACATCGGTGATCCTGCTGATCATCGTGTCTAGCATCGCGACCCCGATTATTCTAAAGCTGCTGTTCGGCAGAGAGAAAAAAAGCGCTTCCGATTGACGGAGGCGCTTTTGCTATGTCTGTCAGATGTATTCGAGGTTTTCGGTGTCGAGCAGCGCGGTGCGCATCGCGGGCTTGCACAGCTCGATGCTTTTGCCCTTTTTGATGAACAGAGGCACCTCGTTGAGCGCGATATCGACGTAATGCACGCCCTTTTTGAACTCCTGCTTGGTGACCTTTTCGCCGCTGAGCTTTACGAACGTCATGTCCTCTGGCAGATATACGTACCTGCCGCTGACGTTTTGCTCGTATACGGGAGCGATCATGCACTCCTCGCCGAGCATAAGCTGGGTTTCGCACTCGCGGGCGATCTTGTCGTCGGGGTAGTCGAACGAGAGCGGACGGAATATCATGCCGTTTTCCTCGCTCGCCTTTCGGAAGGTGCGGTATAGGTAGGGGATAAGGCGGTATCTCGCCTGAATGATGTCGCGGAAGTCCTCGGCATTTTCAAAGCGGTAGCACTCCTGATCTCTCGTTCCGAGCGCGGAGTGGTTTCGCATGAGCGGCGTGAACGCGCCGAGAGCGAGAAAGCGGAGAACCAAGTCGCGGGTAGCGTTCTCGTTGAAGCCGCCCAAATCGGCGCCGCAGTAGAGGAAGCCGCACATATTCGCCGAGGGCAGCATCTTAAGACAGAGCAGAATGTGCGACCACCAGGAGTGGTTGTCGCCAAACCAGATACCGCTCGTGCGGTGTGCGCCGATGTAAGACGCGCGCGAGAACATCAGGATTTTCTCCTTGCCGAAGGTCTTTTCGAAGTGTTCGCCTGCCGCTTTTGTCATGCTCGCGCCGTAGATGTTGTGCACCTTCTGGTGATTGACTCGCTTGCCGTCAACCTCGTGGTAGATGCTCGAGTAGTCGTCCTGAGAGTTCGACAGCCCCATGAAAACGTCCTTGAGGTGGAAGAATTTACCGAGGTCGAGGTTCTCGCCCTTGAGAGCCGCCGCCTCGTTGAGAGCTTTTTGCAGACCCTGCTCGGAGTAGAAGATCGCCGGCTCGTTCATATCGTTCCAGAAGCCGTCAATGCCCATGTCGGTGAGGGTCTTGTACTTTGAGCCGAACCACTCGCGCACGTCCTTCCTGAGAAAATCGGGGAAGCCGACGATGCCCGGCCACACGCCGCCCTTGAAGTCGCTGCCGTCGGCGGTTTTGCAGAAGTAGCCGTTAGCCTTGCCCTCTTCGTAGACGTCATATCCGTCCTCTTTCTTTACGCCCGCGTCGATGATCGGGATAAGGTGGATATTGCGCGCCTTTTTGTCTGCGACGAAGTCCTCAAAATTCGGGAAGGCTTCTTTGTTGATTGTAAAGTCCTTGTAGCGCTCCATGTAGTCGATGTCGAGGTAAACGCAGTCAAGCGGAATATTTGCCCGGTCGTAGTTTTTGATCACATTCTCGACAGCTTCGGCGTTGTGATAGCTCCAGCGGCACTGCTGATAGCCGAATGCCCAGAAGGGCGGAATGTAGCTCTGACCGATGATTTCGCGGAACTCGCGGACTATCTCAACGGGCTTGTCCTGCTCGATGATATAGATGTCAAAGTCCGTGCCGTCAATCGTGATCTCGGCGGCGTCGGCTTTTGTGTAGCCGATATCCCAGCGGATCCTGGCGGGGAAGTCGATGAAAATGCCGTACCTGCGGAAAATCAGGAAGTTATGGGCGGCGTAGAGCGACTGCTTTGTCTCGGTGTGGAAGGGATCGTCGCTGCAGTAGCTCTGATAAATCCATCCGCGCTTGTTGATGCCGCGCGGAGCCTCTCCGAGACCGTAGATTATGTCGTCGTCAGCCATTTTGAAGGAGAAAACGAACTGTCCGTTCTCTGTTTTGTGCTCAAAGGGAAAGTCCGAAAAATCGCTTGCGGCAACGGCTTTAACGACCGCTTCGGTGTTGATCGGTTCGCCCGTAGTGTATCTTTTTACCATAAAAAACTCAGCTCCTCGTCAGGGATTATGGTATTATTGTACTATGAAACCGTGAGAAATGCAACAGAATTTGCCGAATTTTCCCTTTTAGACGAAGTGAAATTAACGCTACAAAAAAATGATTATGACTGTTGAATTTGTGATGATAATGTGGTAAAATAAAAAAGAATATAAGTTACCTGAAAGGGGTTTTAAATATGTGTGGAATTTGCGGCTTCACAGGCAAGCTTGAAAACCGCGAGGACGTGCTGAAAAAGATGACTGCGGTGATCACTCACCGCGGACCCGATTCCGAGGGCTTCTATATCGACGACTCGGTCAACATGGGCTTCCGCAGACTGTCGATTATCGACCTTGACTCCGGTCATCAGCCGATTTACAACGAGGACAAGACCCTTGTTCTCACCTTCAACGGCGAAATCTACAACTACAAGGAGCTTCGCGCGACCCTTATCAAGAAGGGCCACAAGTTCTACACCGAAACCGACAGCGAGGTTCTGGTTCACGGCTTCGAGGAGTGGAAAGAGGATCTGCTCTTAAAGCTGCGCGGAATGTTTGGCTTTGCCATTTACAACACCGTCAACAAGTCGCTGTTTCTTGCTCGCGACTTCTTCGGAATCAAGCCCATGCACTACGCTCAGGTTGAGGGTGAGTTTGTCTACGGCAGCGAGATCAAGAGCATTCTCGAGTACCCAAAGTACGAAAAGCGCTTCAACAAGCGCGCTCTCGATACCTACCTTTCTTTCCAGTACGCAGTGCCGCCTCAGACCTTTTTTGAGGACATCTTCTGCCTGCTGCCGGGTCATTACCTCTGGTATCAGGACGGCGAGGTTGAAACCACACGCTACTTTGAGCCGCGGTTCAGACCCGACGACAGCATCACCGAGGATCAGGCTGTCGACATGATCGACAAGGTGTTCGAAAACTCCGTTAACGCCCACAAGATCGCCGACGTTGAGGTTGGCTGTTTCCTTTCCTCAGGCGTTGACTCAAGCTATGTATCGACCTACTTCGCCGACCAGAAGACCTTCACCGTAGGCTTTGACTTCGGCGAGAAATATAATGAGATAAGCTGGGCTCAGGAGCTCAGCCGCAAGATCGGCGTTGAGCATCACACTCACCTGATTTCGAGCGAGGAATTCTGGGACGCTGTTCCCACGGTTCAGTACCACATGGATCAGCCGCTTGCCGACCCGTCGTGCATCGCGCTGTATTTCGTATCCAGACTCGCGAGCGAATACGTAAAGGTCGTCCTCTCGGGCGAGGGTGCCGACGAGCTCTTCGGCGGCTACACCTGCTACAACGATCCGCGCGTTTTCAGAATGTACCAGAAGATCGTTCCGCACTTCCTGCGCAGGGCAATCCGCGCGATCTGCCGCAAGCTGCCAGACATCAAGGGACGCGACTACCTTATCCGAGCCTGCGACCCGCTCGAGGACAGATACATCGGCAACGCGTTCATGTACGACCTGCGCGAGAAGAAGGAGATCCTCAAGGACCCGTCGATCGCGACAGCTCCGCAGACCCACGCGAAGAAGTATTACTACCGCTGCCGCAAGCAGGACGACGTTACAAAGATGCAGTACCTCGACATGAATATGTGGATGGTCGGCGATATTCTGCTCAAGGCTGACCGCATGAGTATGGCGAACTCGCTCGAGCTGCGCGTACCCTTCCTCGACAAGGAAGTGTTCAAGGTCGCGTCATCTCTGCCCACAGAGCTTCGCGTCAACAAGCAGAATACTAAGTACGCGATGAGAAAAGCTGCTGTGCGCCATCTTCCCGAGGCGACCGCCGAGAAGGAGAAGCTCGGCTTCCCTGTACCGACGCGCGTATGGCTGCGCGACGAGAAGTACTACAACGTCGTGAAGCGCAAGTTCCAGGGCAAGACCGCGCAGAAGTTCTTTAACACCGAAGCGCTTATCCACTGGCTCGACGAGCATTTCAGCGGCAAGGAGGACAACAGCCGCCGCGTATGGACGGTATACGTGTTCCTTGTTTGGTACGATATTTATTTTGACGAGAATTCAGATAAGGTAGAGAAGCCCGTCAACCACCTCGACGAGCTCAAGGCCGTTGCCGAGGCAAGACGCGATAAGCAGATCGATATGCCGGGCGAGGTGATCATGGCTGCCGCAGAGGCTATCGACGAGAACTACGACGCGCCCAACTTCGGCATTGACAAGAGCAAGCCGTCCGCGGAAGCAGACGACGGAAGCGAGCCCGCGCTTGTCGAGAATATCCCCGAGGAGGAGCCTGCTTCACAGCCCGAGCCCGAAACCGCGGACGAGGAGTATGTGAATATCCAGAATCCCGAGGACGACGAAATCTACACCGAGCCGCGCAAGCCCAGCACTCCCCAGGAGCGCATGCAGATGGCGATCGACAGCATCGAGCGCCGTTCCAAGTACCTCGACGAGCCGAACGTGATCTCTGACGAGGCGATCGACGACATCGTCAGCTCGATTTCATTCTTTGACGACGATGCACCTGAGACAGACGAGGAAACCGAGGGCGAATAACACTTTTGGCTGAAAAAACGGAGCGGCTTTATGTCGCTCCGAGATTTTTAAATGCGGCTTTTGGCAAAGACATTCAGCAGCCTGCGCACCCGCAGATATTCCGATTCAAAATCGCTCAGCGGCAGAGGGTTTTTGCCGATACCCATTTCAACGGTGAAGCCGCAGCGGTGAAAACGCTCGATAAACCAATCCTTGAAGCCGCCGCCCGTCGCGATCGGCTCGGGGTTTGCGACCTTGTACCCGCTGACCTTTGCCATCTCCTCTGCGAGAACAAGACAGCACTTCGGCGTGTTTTTGCCGAAGTCCCAATATATTTCACGGCCCTGACTGTGCAGCGCGAGCACACGTTCATATCGGACGCGTTCGCAAAGCCTGACTATCGCCCTTGTTTCGGGTTCGCTTTCGGGTTTTTCGCCGCCGTACCGCGAGGATGAGGGAGAGCTTATCCCGAGCTCAAGTTCGCGCCTTTTGACGTTTTGCCAGTCCGCGTCGAAGTTATGGTTGATGTCGACTCCGCTTGCGTTTGCCTGCCAATATACTTTCTCTGTCAGGGCGATCTCGGTACCGTCGGGATTAAGACACGGCACTACTGTCAGGCGCAGTCCGTCGGGATTTGCGGCGTATTCGTCAGCGAATTTCAGAGCGGCAAGGACAGTGAGATATTCTGTTCCATGCACGCCGCCGACAACAAGACCGCGGCAAACGGAGTGTCCGATGTCGATTGCAAGTATATCGCGGCCGCAGACACTTTTTCCGATCGAGTAAATTTTCAGACGGCGCTTTGCCGAGATTTCGAGGAGCCGCCGTACCTGTTCGCAATAATACGGATAATTCAATCTATCAACCCCATGAGGTAAAAAATATGAAAACCACTGAAACCACTGCAACCAGCAAGGAGCTGTTCAGCGGCAAGATCCTTCACATGTTCCACGACGAGGTGATTCTCCCGGACGGAGGCCGAGCCATGCGCGAAATCGTCCGTCACCCGGGCGGAGTATGTATCGCCGCGCTCGATGATGAAAACAACCTGTTCTTTGTGCGCCAGTTCCGCTACCCCTACAAGGAGGAGGTGCTTGAGCTGCCGGCGGGTAAGCTCGAGAAGGGCATGACTCCGCTCGAAAACGGCAAGCGCGAGCTGCTCGAGGAAACAGGCGCCGAGGGTTACTCATACATATCTCTCGGTCAGGTCTATCCGTCGCCGGGATACACCGACGAGATCATTCACCTCTACGCCTGCCGCGTGTCGAGCGTGGGCGAGAGCAGACCCGACGAGGACGAATTTCTCAACGTCGAAAAGATACCGCTGGACAAGGCGCTCGAGATGGTTCTGAATAATCAGATCCCCGACGCAAAAACCCAGATCACCGTGCTCAAGACAAAGCTGCTGCTCGACAGCGGAAAGATTTAAGGAATATTCAATCGTATGCATACACTGACTAACATATGCTCGGAAAAACAGAATACTGCGGCGGCTCTCGGTTTCTTTGACGGGCTGCACCTCGGACACCGCAAGGTTCTGTCTCTCGCGGCAAAGCAGGAGAAATGCGGACTTTTGCCGCTCTGTCTTACCTTTGCCGAAAGCCCGAAGGCGGTCATGTCCGACAAGCCGTTTTTCTACCTGATGACGAAGGAGGACAAGCTCAGAAGCCTTGAGAGCATTGGGATACGGCGGACGGTAATGCTCGATTTCAACGCCGTAATGGACATGAGCGCAGAGAGCTTTTTCTTTGAGATCCTCGTAAAAAAGCTGCGCGTAAAGGAGCTGTTCTGCGGCTTCAACTACCACTTCGGCAAGGACGCCGAGGGTGATATCGCAATGCTGCAGCGGCTCTGCGACCAAAACAACGTCGGTATCACGATTGTGCCGCCGGAGACGGTGGACGGCGAGGTTATCTGCTCGACGCTGATAAAAAAACTCATTTCCGAGGGAGAGATCGAGCGGGCGAACGATATGCTAGGCTCGCGCTTCGGCTTCAAGGCGGAGATCACGCACGGAATGCGTCTCGGCAGAGAGCTCGGCACGCCAACCCTCAACCAGCAGATGCACCCCGATCTCGTAATGCCGCGTTTCGGAGTGTACGCTTCTATTGTGACTCTCGGAAACGGCGGTCAGTACTGCGGCGTGACAAATATCGGCATCAAGCCGACCGTCGGCGGCACAAAGCCGCTGTGGGAGACGTGGATGCCTGAGTACCGCGGCGCGGAGCTATACGGCGAGCAGGCTGACGTAAGGCTGCTCACGTTTATCCGCCCCGAAAAGAAGTTTGACAGCCTGACTCTGCTCAGGGAGGAAATAATGCGCAACGCGCGTCAGGCGAAGGAAGATTACGCGCGCGTTAATTCGTTCAAAAATCTGATAAAATGAGGAATGAGCTATGGATTACAGCCTGATGTTTCCGCAGAACGCGAATCAAAGCTACAAGACCCTGACCCCCGAGAGCGTCAACGACCTCTCGATCGAGTTCCTGCTGGACGCGCTCACAAAACAGCGGTACGAGCGCGACCATATACGCAAAATCATGACGCGCGTCACGGACGACCCCGAGGTCATACGCTACCGCTGCGATGTTTTCGAGGACTTTCTGCGCTTTCCTAAGCTGCGCGACGCGATGGAGGAGCTTGTCGTGAAGCTCGCCGATCTGCGCGACATAGAGCGGTTTCAGAAGGATCAGGAGGGTTCGGCGCTTTGGTCGCTCGTCAACCGCCTGCGAGAGATAGACGACTACGTGACCTGCATCACCGCGATGAAGGACGTGCTCGAGGAGCTTGACGTCAAGTCCGAGGGAATGCTCACCCTGCGGCAGATTATCCGCGATATCTCCGCCGACAGCGGCTTTCCCGAGCTGCGGCAGGACATCGACGAGACCTTTGAGAAGGTGCGCCGCATAAAGAGCATAACTATCGGCGTAAACCTCGACAGTATGCTCAGACCTGCGTCTGCGGGCGTTGTTTCTCTCAACGACATCGAGTACCGCGAGTCGAACCTCATGCGCCGTTTCATGAACTTCGCCGACCGCAAGGACGAGCTTCACCACGGCACCGACACGGGCAGTATCCGCGTTTTCCACCCCGCAACGCCGATCAAGGCGGTTGAGTTCAACCGCAAGATCGAGCTGAATGACAACATGACGGGAGTTCACACGCGCACCTCGGCGGTAACAGGCGCGGATTCGCTCTCGAACGCCATAAAGGACACCGTCACCAACATCATGAAGCAGACGGTCAACGAGATAAAAAACACGATCAGGCGCTATGTCAATATCAGCGGCTATATGCTCATTAACCTC
>ONDL01000067.1 GCA_900316555.1 uncultured Eubacteriales bacterium
TTGTATCGCTAAAGTTCTTGGAAACCATTTCAGATTATAATAATTCGGCAAAGGGAGTGAAATAAAAATGAGTGATAGATTCCCAAATATTGATTGGTGGTGTTACCGTTGTGGAGCTTACCTAAATAATCAGGAAGATTTTGATGACCATCATTATATTTGGAAATGTACCGAGTGCGGACATAAGAACAGTATCTCAGCCTCGAATATTTACGAATCACACGAGGATTTTTGGAATGGAAGGAGAATGGATAACTGATAGATAGACAACATAAGAAAAAGGTGGGAATATTTTCCACTCTATATTATAAATCAATATTTTTTTGGAGGAATAAATGACCAGAGAAGAACTAAAAGAACAGATTGATGAATTAATGCAACAGTATGCTGACGAAGAAATTGATGGGACAACTTATGCACAAAAATGATGGAGTTAACTACATCTGTTCAAAATGAAATCAACGAAGAATAACGGAAATCTATATAAGACTGGTTTAGTCGAAAAAGTTACCATCAAAAAGTCAGTATTTATGCGGCTTTTTAAATGCAAAAAACGGGAGCTAAGGTATTTATACCTTAACCCCCGTTTTTGCGTAGAATGCCCTTTACGGGCGTTTTAAGCGCTTATTGTTTTTTAGCTGTAAATCAACTCGTGATTGACAATTTCTTCGGCACGGTTGCGGATAGAGTTCATCTTTTTAACCCACAGCATTTGATTTTCTGCTTTGAGCTGTTCTGTTACACCCTCACGCTCTGCAAGCTGACTTACCAACCGATCAAACATATTCTCCGCCTGTTCGTCGATATCGGCGAGATAAGCGGTCAGCTTGCCTTTAGTAAGCAGATTTGTGTAGAGAATTTTACGATTGTGTTCCAAATAACGAAGCCTACGTTTACCGAATACGCCGATTTCGACCTTCGGCTGTTTGGGTAATTTCAAATTGGGAAGAAGATAATCACCCTGCTGTGTATAAGATATTTTTGTCGTCGTCATAGTCTTTACCTCCGAAAATAGTGAAATTTTTTATTGATCAGAAGCACGATTCAGCGCTTTTTAGGCTATTTTCGGTAATTTGACAGCATTTCAAATGCCGATATTCTTTGATTTTTCGATAAACACTGCGTTTTTGCCAAGAGAATTGACAGTAAATTTGACAGTAATTTATCTTATTTTAACAGATTTCAACTTTACTCAACTTAACTGTACGAACACTCGGAAACCCAGTATTCAAGCCGTTTTCGGGCATTTTGAGTAAAGTTGGCAAAAGAAAAACAGCAGTCGAAAAACTGCTGCTTTTGGTGCCGGTGACCGGACTCGAACCGGTACGGTATCGCTACCGGCGGATTTTGAGTCCGCTACGTCTGCCAATTCCATCACACCGGCAAATTTACCATGCTTAATTATACATTAATAACTTAAAAAAATCAAGTCTTATTTTCAGGTTTTCTCTTTGTTTTGAGTTGTTGCAAAATTATATATAAATTTACCTGAATACGAAAATATTTTATTTTATTTGGAAAAATTCGTTTTTAATTCTTATACGGTTGCCAAAATGACAAAACTATTATATAATATAGACGTATTGGTATTTTCAGCGGTCAGGCGACCTTCGGCAGACTCCGACGGTTTCCGCCGCAACGAATCTTTGGAGGAATGACAGATGGAAAAGAAAGAAATGCTCTACGAAGGCAAGGCTAAAAAGGTATTCGCTACAGACGACCCCGCTCTCTGCGTTGTATCTTATAAGGACGACGCCACCGCGTTCAACGGTGAGAAGAAGGGCACCATTGTCGGCAAGGGTGTTGTAAACAACAGAATGAGCAACTTCATGTTCAAGCTGCTCGAGAAGAACGGCGTTCCCACCGACTATGTCGAGGAGCTCAACGACCGCGACACCGTGCTCAAGAAGGTTCAGATTGTTCCTCTTGAGGTAATTGTCAGAAACAAGGCAGCAGGTTCCTTCTCAAAGCGTTTCGGCGTTCCCGAAGGCACAGCGTTCAAGTGCCCGACTCTCGAGTACTGCCTCAAGGACGACGCTCTCGGCGATCCCATGATCAACGACAGCCAGATTATCGCTATCGGCGCCGCGACTAAGGAAGAGCTTGACACTATCGCGAAATACACCATGAAAATCAACGAGGTTATGGTTGCGTTCTTCAAGGAGTGCAAGGTTGACCTTATCGACTTCAAGATCGAGTTCGGCAGACTGCCCGACGGCACCATCATTCTCGCAGACGAGATTTCTCCCGACACCTGCCGTTTCTGGGATGTTGACACCCAGGAGAAGCTCGACAAGGACCGTTTCCGTCGCGACATGGGCGGCGTAGAAGAGGCTTATGCCGAAATGATGAAGAGAATCGGTCTCGGCGAATAAAAAATTACAACCTGTTTCGGATGGTGAAATTTTGAATTATTCTTTCGACAACTTTGTAAAAGAAGGGCTGCACGAGGAGTGCGGCGTATTCGGAATATTCAGCGACGGCTCTCTTGACCCTGCCTATGCCTGCTACAACGGACTTCTTGCGCTTCAGCACAGAGGTCAGGAAAGCTGCGGCATTGCGGTGTCCGACGAGGGCGTTATCGACTATCATAAAAACATGGGACTTGTGACCGAGGTGTTCAACAACAGTATTCTTGACTCACTTCGCGGTCAGATGGGTATTTCCCACGTCCGTTATTCAACAGCAGGCGGCTCTGTGCTCGAAAACGCACAGCCGCTTGTTATGCGTTATGTAAAGGGTACTCTTTCCGTCGCTCACAACGGAAACCTCACCAACGCGGTTGAAATCCGCCGCGAGCTCGAGCATAAGGGTGCGATTTTCCAGACGACAATCGACAGTGAGGTTATCTGTTATCTTATCGCTCGCGCACGTCTTAACTGCCATTCCGTAGAGGAAGCGGTTGCTCAGACCATGACGCACATCAAGGGCGCGTACTCTCTGCTCGTAATGAGCCCGAGAAAGCTGATCGCAGCGCGCGACCCGCACGGATTCAGACCTCTGTGCATGGGTAAGCTCAACGGCACCTATGTTTTTGCCAGCGAGAGCGCAGCTCTTGACGCCTGCGGAGCCGAGTTTGTCCGCGACGTTGATCCGGGAGAGATCGTCATTGTAGACAATAAGGGACTTCGCACAATGAAGCCCGATTTCGGCGAAAAGAAAAAGTCCCTCTGCATCTTTGAGTATATCTACTTTGCGCGCAGCGATTCGTTTATCGACGGCGTGAGTGTGTATGAAGCGAGAAAGCAGGCGGGCAGGATTTTGGCACGAGAATTCCCCGTTGAGGCTGATATGGTCATCGGCGTACCCGAGTCGGGAATTGACGCGGCTATCGGCTACGCTGAGGAGAGCGGCATTCCCTACGAAAAGGCGATCGTCAAGAACAGCTACATCGGCAGAACCTTCATCAAGCCCAGCCAGTCCGAGCGCATGAAGAGCGTCAGGATCAAGCTCAATCCGATTGCTGACATGGTACGCGGCAAGCGTGTGGTTATGATCGACGACAGTATCGTTCGCGGAACCACCGTCGACCGCATAGTCACAATGCTCAGAGACGCCGGCGCAAAGGAAGTACATATGCGCATAAGCTCGCCGCCGTTCATGTGGCCTTGCTACTACGGCACCGACATTCCGTCGCGCGGAGAGCTGATTGCCTGCAACCATACAATAGAGGAGATCACCAAGCTCAGCGGAGCCGATTCCCTCGGCTATCTGCCTGTTGAAAGCCTTCACGAGATGATAGGCTACGCGCCTGTCGGCTTCTGTCAGGGCTGCTTCACGGGAGATTACCCCGCCGATATTATCCGCGAGACTCTCGAGGGTAAGGAACGCGGCGGAATGAATTTTGACAGCAAATGTATCGGAAAGGAACAGGAAAATGAGTAAGGATTGTTATGAGTCACCCTTGTCCGCGCGTTACGCGAGCAAGGAAATGAAATATATATTCTCACCCGACAAGAAATTCCGCACCTGGCGCAGACTCTGGATTGCGCTTGCCGAGGCGGAAATGGAGCTGGGTCTGCCCGTAACACAGGCTCAGATCGACGAGCTCAAAGCTCACGCCGACGACATCAACTATGAAGTCGCGCAGGAGAGAGAGAAGCTCGTCCGCCACGACGTAATGTCCCACGTCTACGCTTACGGCGTGCAGTGCCCGAACGCAAAGGGTATTATCCACCTCGGAGCTACCTCGTGCTACGTCGGCGACAACACCGATATCATCATCATGACCGAGGGTCTGAAGCTTGTCCGCAACAAGCTGATCACCGTTATCCGCAACCTTTCCAAATTCGCGGACGAATACAAGGCGCTTCCGACACTCGCGTTTACACATTTTCAGCCCGCTCAGCCCACGACCGTAGGCAAGCGCGCGACCCTCTGGATCCAGGAATTCATGATGGATCTCGAGGACGTCGAGTATCAGCTTTCAAAGGCTAAGCTGCTCGGCTCAAAGGGTACCACAGGTACTCAGGCGAGCTTTTTGGAGCTCTTTGACGGCGACCATGAGAAGTGCAAGGCTCTCGATAAGAAGATCGCCGAAAAAATGGGCTATCAGGCTTGCTTCCCCGTATCGGGACAGACCTACTCGCGCAAGCTCGATTCACAGTTCCTCAATGTACTTGCGGGTATCGCGCAGTCCGCGGCGAAGTTCTCCAACGATATCAGACTTCTGCAGCACCTCAAGGAGGTAGAGGAGCCGTTCGAGAAGAACCAGATCGGTTCATCTGCGATGGCCTACAAGCGCAACCCGATGCGCAGCGAGCGAATCGGTTCTCTTTCGCGTTACGTGATGGTTGACGTGCTCAACGGTTACTTCACGACCGCTACACAGTGGTTTGAGCGCACACTTGACGACTCAGCGAACAAGCGTCTGAGCGTGCCCGAAGCATTCCTTGCGATCGACGGAGTGCTCTCACTCTGCGCTAACGTCGCTGACGGTCTGGTCGTTTACCCGAAGGTTATTGAGCAGCGTCTGCGCAAGGAGCTGCCCTTCATGGCAACCGAGAACATCATGATGGACGCTGTAAAGAAGAGAGGCGCTGACCGTCAGCAGCTTCACGAGAGAATCCGCGTTCACTCAATGGCAGCTTCCAAGGTCATCAAGGAGGAAGGCGGCGAGAACGACCTTCTCAGCAGAATCGCATCAGACGAGGCGTTCGGCGTAACGCTCGAGGAGCTTGAGAACATTCTCCAGCCCGAGAAGTACACAGGCAGAGCAAAGGAGCAGACCGAGGACTTCCTCGCTGAATATGTTGCTCCCGCGCTCGAAAAATACAAGGATATTGAATCGGACAAACCCGAAATCAACGTTTAAGCATAAGGAGAAAAAACCATGGTAAAAGCAATCGTAGGCGCTAACTGGGGCGATGAGGGAAAGGGTAAAATCACCGACGTCCTAGCCAATGACAGCGACATCGTTATCCGCTTTCAGGGCGGTGCGAACGCAGGTCACACCATCATCAACGATTACGGCAAATTTGCGCTGCATCAGCTCCCTTCGGGCGTATTTCATCAGAATATCACCAACATCATCGGCAACGGCGTAGCTTTCAGCGTCGAGAACTTCGTCAAGGAAATGAAGGAGCTTGAGGACAGAGGCGTACCCACACCCAACGTCATCATCTCCGACCGCGCTCAGATTGTTATGCCTTACCACGTCGCGTTCGACTGCTACGAGGAGGAGCGTCTCGGCAAGAATTCCTTCGGCTCCACCAAGAGCGGTATCGCGCCCTTCTATTCCGACAAGTACTCAAAAATCGGCTTTCAGATCAACGAGCTCTATGACGATCCCGACTCTCTGAAGGCGAAGATTCATCACGCGCTCGAAATCAAGAACGCGACCCTCAAGAACCTCTACAACAAGCCCGAAATCACCGAGCAGGAGGTTTTTGACAAGCTCATGGAGTACAAGGAGCAGCTCGCGCCGTACGTCGGCGACGCGTTCATGTTCGTACATAACGCCATCAAGGAAGGCAAGAACATTCTCCTCGAGGGTCAGCTCGGCTCTCTCAAGGACACCGACTTCGGCATCTATCCCATGGTAACCTCCTCCAACACGATCGCGGGCTACGGCGCGGTCGGCGCAGGTATTCCGCCCTACGAGATCAAGGAGATCATCACCGTTGTCAAGGCCTACTCCAGCGCTGTAGGCGCGGGCGAGTTCGTTTCCGAGATTTTCGGCGACGAGGCTGACGAGCTTCGCAGACGCGGCGGCGACGGCGGCGAATTCGGCGCTACCACAGGCAGACCCAGACGTATGGGATGGCTCGACCTTGTTGCCACACGCTACGGCTGCATGGTTCAGGGCGCGACTCAGGTTGCCTTTACCGTCCTCGACGTTCTCGGCTACCTCGACGAAATCCCCGTTTGCGTCGGCTACGAACTCGACGGCAAGGTTATCGACTACTTCCCGTCAACAACCAAGCTCAAGAGATGCAAGCCTATCCTCAAAAAGCTCAAGGGCTGGAAGTGCTCTATCTCGGGTATCACTGAGTACGATAAGCTTCCCAAGGAGTGCCGCGAGTATATCGAGTTCGCCGAGAAGGAAATCGGCGTGCCGATCAAGATGGTCTCCAACGGCCCGTCCCGCAGCGATATCATCTACAGATAATAAAATGGAGCTGTCTTGTTTCAAGACAGCCCCGTTCATTTTGAAAAGGGGTATAATATGAACAAGGAAACGGTAATTGTCCTCGATTTCGGCGGTCAGTACAATCAGCTTATCGCCAGAAGGGTTCGCGAGTGCAATGTGTATTGCGAAATCCTGCCCTATACGGTGGAGCTTGAAAAAATCAAGGCTCTCAACCCCAAGGGAATTATCTTCACAGGCGGACCCAACAGTGTATATGACGAGAACTCGCTGCACTACACTCCCGAGATTTTTGAGCTGGGCGTGCCGATTCTCGGAATCTGCTACGGCTGTCAGCTCATGGCGTATTCTCTCGGTGGCAACGTAGTCTCCGCGACTGACGACGCTGTCAGCGAATACGGCAAGACCGTGACCGATTACAACCCCGATAATATTCTTTTTAAGAATATTCCTTCTCAGGGCATTTCGTGGATGAGTCACCGGGACTATATTAATGAGGTACCCGAGGGCTTTACCGTTTCCGCAGCTACCGCTCATTGTCCCGTTGCTGCAATGGCTGACCCCGGGCGCAGACTATACGGCGTTCAGTTCCATCCCGAGGTAAACCATACCGAGAACGGCAAGGACATGCTCAGGTTCAGTTCCACCCCGAGGTAAACCATACCGAGTATGGCAAGGACATGCTCAGAGCGTTCTTGTACGACGTTTGCGAGTGTAAGGGCGAGTGGAAGATGGACAGCTTCATCGACACCACCGTTGAGCAGATTCGCGCTCAGGTAGGCGACAAGGGCGTAGTTCTCGGTCTTTCGGGCGGCGTTGATTCCTCTGTTGCCGCGGCGCTGATCAGCAAGGCGATCGGCAAGCAGCTCACCTGCGTATTCGTCGATCAGGGCTTAATGCGCAAGGACGAGGGCGATTTCGTTGAAAACACCTTCACTAAGCTCTTCGACATGAACTTTGTCCGCATCAACTGTCAGGACGAGTTCCTCTCAAAGCTCAAGGGCGTGAGCGATCCCGAGGACAAGCGTAAAATCATCGGAACTGAGTTCTATAACGTGTTCTGGAATAAAATCCGCGAGAGCTACGGCTCGGGATTCTTCGCTCAGGGCACGATTTACCCCGACCGCATTGAGAGCGGCAAGGGTGACGCGGCGAAGATCAAGACCCACCACAACCAGGTAGGCGTGCCCGAGGACATCAAGTTTGAGGATATCATCGAACCGCTCAAGGACTTGTTCAAGGACGAGGTACGCGCGGTAGGTGAGAAGCTCGGACTTCCTCACGACCTCGTATGGCGTCAGCCATTCCCGGGGCCGGGACTGGGCGTCCGCGTTATCGGTGAGGTAACCGCCGAGCGCGTAAGAATTTTGCAGGAAGCCGACGCTATTCTCCGCGACGAGATGGACAAGTGCGGCTATGCCGACAAGATGAGCCAGTTCTTTGCGGTACTCCCCGGTGTAAAGACCGTCGGCGTAATGGGCGACGCGCGCACCTACAGCGAGCTTGTTGCAATCCGCGCGGTAACGACCGACGACTTCATGACCGCCGACTGGGCAAAGATTCCGTATGATATTCTCGGCAAGGTCTCAAACCGCATTATTAATGAAGTGACCCACGTAAACCGCGTAGTTTACGACATCACCTCCAAGCCTCCCGGAACGGTGGAATGGGAGTGATTTTGCTTCGCCAAGTTATAGATTGACAAGTCAATGATGATTCGTTTCACGACCATATCACCACTCTGAACCGATAACTAAACAGGCGCCCTTGACCGTAAACCGCACGATCAAGGGCGCCTTTATTATCTTTGATTATGCTTCTTTCCAGCGTTTCAACTGCGACAGATACCCGTCATACGCCGCGCGGCGTTCATCATCAGGGATATCCTCCGTATTCGGCACATGCTCCATCAGGAAATCCAGCAGCTTCTCCTTGCTGTCATAGGCGAACTTCCCGTCCGCATAGCACCATTTGCAGTAGTCGTCGTTAATACTGCCGTCCGCTTCACGACTAAGCATATCCTCGTCCGTCAGCGGCATACCGCAGCATTGACAATATTTATTCGCTTCCATTGTCTGACTCCTTTATTTCTCCGTTACTTCATAGGTATTTCTCTCGATCGTCAAGCCGAATTCCCGCGTCTTTCCGTCGGGAGCTTTGAGCGTAAAGCTCGTTTCTCCTGATTTTTTCAGGTCGGCATGCACCATATAATCCTCGATCTCTTCCATATAAACGATTTTGATATCGCCGTAGCTGCTGTCCTCAATGGCGACCGTGTACGTGTCGTCAAGGGGCGTCTCCTCGCTGCTCGAGAGGATATCCGTGCTGTACACAGGGGGATTGAGCAGGCAGATCACCGTCAGTGTTACGACAGCCGCCGCGCCGATCGCCGCGCCCGTGATCCGTATCCTTTTATCGCGGAAGATACACACGGGATACAATATCATCGCCGCCGCACAGAACAGTGTGATCAGGATATACCGCGGGAACGAAAACTGACAATCCGAAAAATAATTCATATAAGACATGCCCGTCAGCAAGATCATCGGCAGCAGGATCAGATATCCCCACCACTTGTCCTTTTTCATGTAATAGCCGACAAAGCCCATCGGGAAGCAAAGGAGCGTCCAAATAAACCAGTACCCGTAATATCCGAACAACCCCCAGCCCATACTGCTGAACGGCACCTGTATCAAATACACCAGCGGCTGGCTGATCAGGAAAAAAACAAAGCACTTCAAGGCGGAATCCAAGTTTGATTTGCTGTTCATGATGATAAAGATACCGAACAAAATCCATACCTCAAAGGTCGCTGTTATCGTATGGAACGACGTGTTCAAAAATATCGGAACGATCGCGAACACCGCCGTCACCACGCCCGCGATCACAGCCCCTATAATCACCCTCGGCCAAGTCAGATTGATTCCTCCGAATAGTTTTTTCATCTTCGATCTCCTAACATTTTTGATAAGCTTATTATACCCCCGTCCTCCCGAACTGTCAAGCAAGTATATTGCTATCTCCTCCCGTCCATGCTATAATCAAACACGAGGCGGTGATGTGATGAAAAACTCTTTTGAACTGATCTACGACGTCGTCAGAAGGATCCCCCGCGGCAAGGTCGCGACCTACGGACAGATCGCCATGCTCGCGGGCAACCCGCGCTGGAGCCGCGTCGTCGGCTACGCTCTGCACGTCAATCCCGATCCCGCGCATATCCCCTGCTACCGCGTCGTCAACCGTCTCGGCGAGCCGTCCCGCGCCTTCGCCTTCGGCTTTTTTATTTCTCGATATAATGTGCTAATATGATTGATTTAAAGGTGTGTTCCTGTTGCAAATATCCATATGATATGTTACTATAATTATAATAAATCTTGGAGATGATAATGTGAGTCGCAACGATCAATACAATCTCGAAATAGAAAAAAGAATTCGGCAGATAGCTGAAGAAGAAAAAAATTCGGCAACTATCCAATGAAGAAAGAAGTCAAAATATATGCCCTAAACGTGACTCAATGCTTGATTTAGTTGCTAAGTGTGTTATTGATTCGGCAAATGCTTCAACTTCTATTATTCAACGAAGGTTAAAAAATCGGATATGCGAGAGCGGGCAAATTGTTGGATGAACTGGAACAGTTAGGAGTAGTTGGACCTCATCAAGGCGCTAAACCGCGTGATGTCCTTGTTACATATAAAGAGTGGGAAATAATATATAACGAATTACCTGCTGAAAAAGAAACAGTTATAGATGATGATTCCCACGATAATGACTACTCTGTTTTATCGGATGCAGAAATTCGGAAAATGATTGCTGAAACGCCGAGTGTTTCCGAAATCTATAAAACTAAGTTTGGGATAGATATAGATTACTCTGATGACGGATTTTTTATAGACAAGCTCGAAAACAGTATTTTCCCGAACACTAATGACAGCGTCAAAGAGCTATTTATCACAAATATAGTAACTTATGCTTCACCTGATATCCCTAAGTTAAATGAAGTTGATATTATGGAAGGTAGGGATTTTGAAAATTTTACTGGTGATCTGCTTCGTTCAAATGGCTTTATGAATATTAGTGTTACTCCTTCTTCGGGAGATATATTCGATAAATCCTCGGCTGTTATGATAGGCGACAGGGAACACGACATTATCGGAGCAAATGAAAACGGCTATGTTTCCGTAGGCAACGGCATCAGCGACATTCACGAAATCAAATCCGCA
>ONDL01000040.1 GCA_900316555.1 uncultured Eubacteriales bacterium
GAGCACCGGCACTCCGTCTATCCTCGCGCCCTGCTTTGTGATGTCGTCGTCGACAAAACCGACGGCGAGCAGGTTCTTGGACGGGTTGTTGTCGTCAAAGTCGGCGTTGTGGATCTCGCGGAGGATCATTCTGCCCGCCTGACCCGCGCCGACGATCAGCGTGCGCTTGGCGTTCTCGCGGTAGCCCACGCCCGTCAGGTCGATGAACGTCCGCTTGAACAGGTAGCGGAACAGGAGTATTCCCAGAACCGCCACGATGAAGAACAGTCCCCATAATATCTTTCGCGGCCGCATGCCGAGCAGCATCAACAGGCCGTAGCTCATCGCAAAGCCGCCCGCGACCGCCAGACCGCAGATGATGTAGTCCTTGATGTTGAAGTACCGCCACAGCCGCGTGTACGCGCCGCACACCACGAGCGCGAGCTCGCAGGTGAGGATATTCACGGACATGAACAGCAGCAGAGTCCTGCTTGTTTCGGGAGCTATCCAGCCGACCAGCGAGAGCACGTAGTTCAGCAGCAGGCCGCTGACGATTATTATGAATATATCCGCAAAGAGCAATACCACCTTGCGGTAATTAAACTTTCTTTTCAATCCGACAAACCCCTCTTTCGGATTAGCATTTCCAACTTATCATTATACATTTTCATGACAATATTGTCAATTGTCATATTTTGTCCGCTGTTTTGGATAAAACAGGATTTACTCACCGAACACGAGCTTTGCGGTGTCGACGCTCTCCTTTGCGTCGCGGCAGTAGTAGTCCGCGCCGATTTTCATGGCGTAATCCGCCGTCAGAACCGCTCCGCCGACAAAAACCCTGACCTTACTTGTACCGTCGGGGTTTTGGAGCGCCTTTGTCTGACGGATAAGGGTGATGGTGTCCTCCATGCTCTTGAGGGTCGTCGTCATAAGGGCGGAAAGTCCGACCATTGTGATATTTTGCTCTACCGCCGTGTCGACTACGAGCTGAGGGTCAACGTCCCTTCCGAGGTCGATGACGGTGTAGCCGTAGTTGTCGAGCAGGGTCTTGACGATGTTCTTGCCGATGTCGTGAATGTCGCCCTTGACTGTGGCGAGAATGATCTTGCCCTTGCTCACGCCCGCGCCGCCCGATTTGGCGAGGTGCTTCTTTATCACCTCAAAGCACGCCTGAGCGGTGTTCGCGCTCTGGATAAGCTGCGGCAGAAATATCTTTTTGTTCTCAAAGTCCGCGCCTACCCTGTCGAGGGCGGGGATCAGCTTCTCGTTAACGATCGCCATAGCGTCCTCTGTTTCGAGCAGCTTTTCTGTCGCCGCGGCGCCTTCGTTTTTCAGTCCGCTGTAAACGGCGGTGGAAAGGTCGGTTTCGCCGTTCTGCGGCTTTGCGGCAGGCTGCGCCGGCGGTGCGTCGTTGTAGGCGGCGACAAAGTCGTTGGCGTTCTTATCGTAGCCCGAGAGAACCCTGAACGCGCGCACAGCGCCCGACATGACCTCGATGTTCGGGTTGAGGATAGGCAGGTCAAGCCCCTGCTCGAGCGCCATCGTGAGGAAGGTTGAGTTTACAAGTCCGCGGTTCGGCAGTCCGAAGGAGATGTTCGACACGCCCAGGACGGTCTTGCAGCCGAGCTCTGTCTTTACTCTGTGAAGCGCCTCGAGAGTCTGTCTGCACGCCTCCTGTTCGGCGGAGACCGTCAGGGTCAGGCAGTCGATATACACGTCGCGCCTGTCTATTCCCAAAGCCTCGGCGCGCTCGACGATCCGCTTTGCTATCTCAAAACGGCCGTCGGCAGTCTTTGGAATGCCGTTTTCGTCCAAGGTCAGTCCGACGACAGCCGCGCCGTACTTCTTTACGAGCGGAAGCACCTCGGAAAGGCTCTTTTCCTCGCCGTTGACGGAGTTGACGATGGGCTTGCCGCTGTAGCAGCGCAGTCCCGCGTCGAGCACCTCGGGCTTGGTTGAGTCGATCTGCAATGGCGCGTCGCACACGCTCTGGATTGCCTTGACGACGCGAACCATCATGCTCTTTTCGTCGATCTCGGGGTGGCCGACGTTTACGTCGAGCAGCTCGGCGCCGCCCTTGAGCTGGACGAGAGCCTGAGAGAGAATGTAATCTATATTGTTGTCGACGAGCGCCTGCTTGAAGATCTTCTTGCCCGTCGGGTTTATGCGCTCGCCGATGATGCGCGGTGCGTTGATCTCGACGACCCTGCTCGCGCTGCACACCGAGGTGTCGGCAGTACGCGGCGAGGGCGTGTATCTCTTATCCGCGAGCATTTCGCGCAGCTTACTGATATATCCGGGGGTGGTGCCGCAGCAGCCGCCCGCGATTTTCACTCCGTAGGGCAGCAGCGCCTCTACGCACTCGGCGAAACGGTCGGGTAAAATATTGTATTCGTTGCTGTTGGGGTCGGGCAAGCCCGCGTTCGCCTTGACAACGAGAGGAAGGTCGGTATACCGAGTCAGCTCGGCGACAACAGGCTCGAGCTCGTCGGGGCCTAAGGAGCAGTTAACGCCGAGAGCGTCAACCCCGAGTCCGCTTGCGGTTAACGCGAACGCCGCAGGTGATACGCCCGTGAAGGTTCTGCCGTCGCGCTCGAAGGTCATTGTGGCGATAATCGGCTTGTCGGAGTTCTCCTTCGCGGCGAGGATAGCCGCCTTCAGCTCGAGGAGGTCGGTCATCGTTTCAAAGACGATCAGGTCAGCGTCACATCCTGCCTCTATCTGCTCCTTGAAGAAGCCGTAAGCCTGCTCAAAGGTCATCGTGCCCGCAGGCTCGCAGAGCATACCGACGGGGCCTATGTCGAGAGCGACGAGAGCCGCACCTCCGGCGGCGTTCTTCGCGATACCGACAGCCGCGGAGACGATCTCTTCAACGGAGTGACCGCTGCCGCCGAGCTTGTAGGAGTTCGCTCCGAAGGTGTTGGTGTAAACCACGTCCGCGCCCGCGTCGATATAGGCGCGGTGGAAGGACGCAATGAGTTCGGGCGAGGTGATGTTGAGCGTTTCGGGCGAGTGGTCGTACTTCGCGCCGCTCTTCTGGATCATCGTGCCTGTCGCTCCGTCGAGCAAAATAAATTCTTTTGTATTAAGTAAGGTTCTGAAATCCACAGTGAGACCCCTTTCTTCGGTAGGCGCAGGTATCGCGCAGGCTGCAAACGGCGCAGCCTCGTCTGCCGCGCGGTACGGGTTCGCCCGAGATACCCGCGACGGCGGTGACGGACTTCGCGGGTGTGAGCAGGAAGCTCTCGGTCACGGTCAGTCCTATCTTGCGCGAAGCGTCGAGAAAACGCAGGAATTCGCGCTGTAATTCTATCGGGTAGTCGCCGTAGCCCGGGCTGAAACGGTAGGTGAAGTAACAGCCCTCCATCTGTTCGGCGAGAAGCCTGTCGACCTGAGCGCAGACCTGTTCTGTCATAGCGCTGGCGAGAGCGTCTATCACAACGGCGCGCGGCATGTCGGAGATCTGGCTGACGCGGATAAGCCTGTCCGCCTCAGCGCCGAGGGTCGCGCAGAGCACGACCGCCCTGTCGCAGTCCGCGAGGTGTTTTTTGATATCCTCACCCTGACTGAGCCAGTCGCAGGGCAGGTCTGTGACACGGTAGAGGTACTTCGGCTTTGCCGCCTTGAGCAGAGCGGCCTCGGCTTCGTCGAGAAGCGCGAGCATTCGCCCGTCAGGCTCGCCCGCACCGCCGAGATATCGCAGCGCCTCTTCCCTGTTGATATGCGTAATATTTATCATAAGAGATTGGACACCGCCTCGGTTATGCGGCGCGCAACGTAGGGATTGTTCATTGTATAGAGGTGAATGCCGTCGACGCCGTTCGCGATGAGGTCGACGATCTGCTCGACCGCGTAGGCTATGCCCGCGTCGCGGAGGGCTTCGGGACGGCTCTCGTAGCGCTGCATCACCTTGGTGAACTTCGAGGGCAGGCTCGCGCCGCAGAGAGATACCATGCGCTCGATCTGAGCCTTGTTGGTGACGGGCATGATTCCTGCCTCGACCGGAACGTCGATCTCGGCTATGCGCATTCTCTCGATGAAGCGGTAGTAGCTGTCGTTGTCAAAAAAGAGCTGGCTTATCAGGTGCGACGCGCCCGCGTCGACCTTCTTCTTGAGGTTGAGAATGTCCTCGACCTCGTCCTTCGCCTCGACGTGACCCTCGGGGTAGCACGCGCCCGCGATGTCAAAGCCGCCCTTTTTGGCGATGTACTCGCACAGCTCGGAGGCGTAGCGGAAGTCGTGCTTCGGCTCAACGCCGGGTACGAAGTCGCCGCGCAGGGCGAGAATGTTCTCGATGCCGTTTTCGCGGAAGTCCTCGAGGGTGGAGTCGATGTCGGCTCTCGAGCTGTTGACGCAGGTGAGGTGTGCGACGGACTCAACGCCGAAGCCGTGCTTGATCTTGGACGCGATCTCGCAGGTGCGGCTGTGGCCGCCCGTGCCGCCCGCGCCGTAGGTTACGCTGATAAAGTCGGGCTTTAAGGCGCATATCTCCTCGAGCTTGCCGTAGACGGACTCGATCGGCGAGGTTTTCTTGGGCGGAAACACCTCGAACGAGAACACCGTTTTGCCCTTGTTTTCAAATAAAGACGTTATTTTCATATTTATTCCTTCTTTTCGGGTTGTAGCTGTAAGTGTAAATTTCTTTTTATTATAACATTTCCGCGGCGGGATTACAAGAAAAATACAAGAATTTTACCTGTCATATCGCAAGTTATAGCTTGATTTAAAAGGCAAAAAAGCTATAATGGGTAAAAAAGCGAGAGGAGCCGTCCGAATGATTTGCAGCAAGTGCGGAACAAATGTAATCGACAAGGATCGCTGTCCTGTCTGCGGCAACGTTTTGCGCGAGAAAGTCGTGGTATTTTCAGAGGGCAGCTCAAACGAATTCGACGAAATCGAGAACCTCGCCCACAGAGAACAGATCGTAAAAATGACCGTGCTGACGTTTGTGCTCGCGGCTGTCGGCGTGCTCGTGTCGTTCCTCTTTGTCTTTGAAGAATACAAGATCTTCGCCGTGTCCGCAGGGACGGTGCTCGCACTCGGGTCGATGGTGCTCGCCTTTGTCACGGGCTCGATCTCGCGCAGAATGCGGCTGAAGCTCAGACGGACATACATCGCTACGGCTGTTTCGTGCGCGGCAGTGGCGTGGTGTATATTCACTGTCATAATCACCGTTCTCGGAAACTGAATAACAATAACAAAAGCCGGCTCAGACGAGCCGGCTTATATTTTTGCCTTACTTTGCTATTTCGTACTGGATCGCGGTTACGTCGTTGACGGTGATCTTGCCGTCGCGGTCAAAATCCGCCTTGATCGTGTTTGTTGCGTCGAACTTAGCCAGATCCGCGACCTTCTTCTGAATCATTGTCGCGTCGACTACGTTGAGCACTCCGTCTCCGTCAACGTCGCCCATCATGAGGCAGCCGCCGAGCTCCGCCAAGGTTCCCGAGGAATTAGTCTGAGCCGAATCGTTGCCGTAGAGCTTGCCGTCGGCGATTTTAAGTCCGAAGAGCTGGTTGCTGCCCGAATAATCCGCGAGCTTGAGGTTGACGCCCGACGCCGGGTCGTAGACATAGACCGCCTTGGGCATGTTGTAATAGAGCAGACCGCTGTCTGAGCAGAGGTTAGAGTAGCTGCAGACATAGTAGTTGTTGCCGTTTGAGCGCCAGTGGGCAGCCCAGAAGTCATCTGAATCCTGAACCGCGGCGCCGAGGTCAGCCACGGTCGTCATCTCGTTCCGGGCGGTGTAGGTGACGAGCTTTGTCTCGGACTCACCCTTCGCGCAGTAGATACCGTAGATGGCGCCCTTGACCATGCAGAGCTGAGAATCCATGTTGTGGATATAATAGTTATCGTATGTGGTGTCCGCGGACGGATTTATCATGTAGTAGCCCGAGTGGTTCGGGAAGGTGCTGTCGCTGAAGAGGAAGTACTCGTGAGAAACTCTGCCCGGGAAGTCCGTGCCCTCCTCGGCGGAAATGGGGTCGTCCCAGGTGATGTCGACCTGATAGTACTTTCCGTCGAGCCGGATCTTCATCCACTCGTGGTTCATCGAGCTTGAGGTGACAAGCTCGGACTTGATGCCGAGCTGAGCGAGCAGGAAAGCATATGCGCGCGAATAATCCTCACACTTGCCCCAGCCCTCGACCATCAGGGTGTAGGGAGTGCCGCTGACGCCGTCCTTTGCGACAAAGTACTCGCTGTTCATGACGATAGCGTCGTGGAGAACAAGAGCCTTTGTGAAGTCGTTCATCGAGTCGTCGACGAGAGAAAGATATCCGTCAGCCTTTGAGTAGAACTTATCGAGCATGGCGTTGAGCTCTGAAACGGAGCTGACGTCATAAGAGAGCAACAGCGACGAAGTGTAGTTGACGCCGCCTATCGTCTTGTAGCTGTATCTGTACTGGAGGTCGACAAAGAACAGCTCGGGATAAACAGCCCTGAGAGCCGCGAACAGCGAGCTGAGCTCACTCTCGGTCAGCCTGTAATCAGAGATGTCGATATTGCTTTTGAGCTTGAGCGCGCCGTCGCGGACGGTTTCGAGCGCGTCGAGGTGGTTAGCGACGAACGCGGCGTCGCTGTCGGACACGGCTATATCGATCATACCGGACTCAGTGGGAGCCGCGGCAAATGCAGACGTTGCCATTGCAACGGTGAGCAGCGCGGCACATAAAATGACTGAGGCGATTTTTGTTATATTTCTACGAATTTTCATGCACATCACTCCTTTTTCTTATTTTATCATAAAGGCGTGAGTATTGCAACAGTGGAAAGAAAAAAATCAGTGGGCAGTTGGAAATATAAATCGGAGCGAAGCGACCCTTAATTTTCCATTTTTCATTTTCCATTTTCAATTAACGAAGTGCCTTCCTGCTTCATTCTTATGTAAGCGATGTCGCGCTTCCAGTCGCTTCTGTACTTTGTGTAATGCGAGTCAAAGCGGTTGTGGTAATGAAAAACGTAGGCGTCGATATCCATTGAAGCGACGATATTTCCCGCCGCACGCCAAAAGAACTCGTGGTGGTCTATCATGCGGATATTGTCGTCGTAGCCGACCGACTTGTACTTGTCCGTCCTCGCGAGGAAGATATTCGGAACCTTGCCCATGACGTAGTGGCGGTCGTCGAGCTTCGTCCTGTGCGGAATAAGCAGCGGCTTGGGCGCGTTCTTCATTGAGAACTTGTTATACGCCTTTGCTCCTTCGCGCGCTGGTCTGAGCAGCGGCGCGCTGCACGCCTGTACGCCGACCAGATCGACCTCGGGGTGCTGCCTGAGAAACTCAAGCTGACCGTGTATGTTTGTAAACGGAGTGAGCAGGGTATCGTCGTCCATTCGCATCGTGAACGGAGTCTGCGACTGCTCAAGCGCTCTGCCGATGCCGTAGCTCAGTCCCATGTTGAACGGAAACTGCAGAACCGTCAGCGAATCGCCCTTGAGCCTGAGCGGCTTTCGGCTGTCGTCGGCGATGATGACCCTGTGCTGAATATTGCGGTAGAGCCGCTTTGCCATGCTCTGACGCTCGAAGGACTTGTATATGAAGGTGACGTTTTCGCTGACCGCGCGCGCTTCGCCGGGCGAAGGCTTCCCGTGACCCTGCAGCTTCCACTTGACGCTCAGAAGGCGGTACTGCCCGACGATGAAGATGTTGTAGAGCAGGGTGAAAAACGGCGAGAGCACGGGCGAACACATCAGCTTGTAAATCTTTTTCATTGCGTGGACTTCCTTTCGGTGATGCCACAATTATAGCACAAATTTCCGAAAGTGTCACACCTTTTTGACTTTAACCTTAATTTTCAATTTACAAAGTGTCTTCCCACCGTCTGGACAGCGCACCTCGGGCAGAGCGCCTTTCCCCTCTCGCCGAGGAACGCCGCCGTCAGTCCTCTGCACCGCGAAGCGTTGTACTCGCTGAGCAGCACCCTCGCGCGCTTCGGAAGCGCAGGGTAGCTTAGCACGAGATAATAAGCGCCGGAGTATGAATAGAGCGCGCTGCGCGGCAGCACGAATCCCGAGCGGCAGAGCTGACCGAGGCAGTCGGTCATTTCACCCGCGCGCGAGAAGCGGTAACAGAGCGTGGCGGTTTTGCGCAGGTACTTTTTGCCGCCGACGGTGACGAGCAGGTAACAGCTTGAGCCGAAGGACAGCGCCTCGACCGTCGGTTGCCGCTGAGCCTGTTGACTGTCATAGATAATCCTCCCCGTCGTCATACACCTCATTCTATGCCAAAAAACCTGTCCGCGCAAGTGATTTTTCTTGGAAAAACGATTGCCAAACGCCGCATGATTTGTTACAATAAAAGTGTACAAAAATTTATTCCTGAAAGGGTGATTATTATGCCTACTTGGCTCAATGACGCGGTTTTTTATGAAATCTATCCGCAGAGCTTCTACGACTCAAACGGCGACGGCATCGGCGATTTGCAGGGTATCATCGAGAAGCTCGACTACGTAAAGGAGCTCGGCTGCAACGCGCTCTGGCTCAACCCCGTCTATGACTCTCCGTTCATGGACGCGGGCTACGACGTGCGCGACTACAAGAAGGTAGCCCCGCGCTACGGTACGAACGAGGATTTGGTGCGGCTGTTCGAGTGCGCCCACGCAAAGGGCATCAAGGTGCTGCTCGACCTCGTTCCCGGTCACACCTCAGACCAACACCCCTGGTTCCTCGAGGCGAAAAAAGCGGCGAAGAACGAGTTCTCCGACCGCTATATCTTCACAAAGACCGTCTGGGACGCTCCGCCCGAGTACCGCATGATGTGCGGCATCTGCGAGCGCAACGGCAACTACATGGTCAACTATTTCAGCTCTCAGCCCGCCCTCAACTACGGCTTCTATGAGGTCAGCCACCCCGAGTGGCAGCTTCCCGCGGGCGACCCTGCCTGTCAGGAAACCGTCGAGGCTATCAAGGACATCATGCGCTTCTGGCTCGACAAGGGCGCCGACGGCTTCAGAGTCGACATGGCGGACTCCCTCGTCAAGAATGACGACGACAAAATCGCGACCTCGCGTATCTGGCGCGGCGTGAGAGATATGATGGACAAGGACTATCCCGAGTGCGCGCTCGTTTCGGAATGGTGCTGGCCTGAGCGCTCAATCAACGATTCGGGCTTCCACATGGACTTCTACCTCGACCACTACGGCAACGGCTATTCGCGGCTGTTCCGTTTCGGCGAATGGGGCGACCTCGCGGTGTTCAACAAGAACGGCAAGGGCAAGCTAAAGCCCTTCACCGACGAGTACCTGCCCGGATATAACCACACAAAGGAAAACGGCTACATCTGCTTCATGACGAACAACCACGATATGCCGCGCGTCACCGCATACCTCGACAAGCAGGCTATCAAGCTCGTGAACGCGTTCATCTTCACCATGCCCGGCGTGCCCTTCCTCTACTACGGCGACGAGATAGGCATGCGCTATCAGGCTGACCTCGTAAGCAAGGAAGGCGGCTTCTCGCGCACAGGCTCGAGAACTCCGATGCAGTGGTGCGAAGGCAAGAACCTCGGCTTCTCGACGAGCGACGAGCCTTATCTGCCCGTCGACAAGAGCGCGGACGCGCCCACAGTCGAGAACCAGAAGGACGACCCCGACAGCATTTACCGCGTAGTGACCGACCTCATCGCCCTGCGCCATAAGTACGCCGACCTCCACGGCAACGGCGAGCTTGAGTTCATGACGAGCGGCGACAGCCTCGCGTTCGCATACCGCAGAGGAAGCCTTGTTATGTACTTCAACCCGACAAGCGAGTATTTTGAAATCGACACGCGCTATGACGGCGACGTTGTATACAAAATCGGTCAGGCTGAAATCAAGGACGGCAAAATCAAAATGCAGCCCCAGAGCTTCTTGCTCGTGGAGTCATAATCAAACGAATAAAACGGAGAGCAAATCGCTCTCCGTTTTTTGCTGTCACACAAACGCGCGCAGCTCGCGGATATGTTCCTCCTCGGTGTCGAGCAGCTTCTTTGCGAGCAGGGTCACCGACGAGTCGCCGCGGTCGTATTCGCGCAGGTTGTGAACGAGCTTGTTCACGCCCATAGTGCTGCCCTTTATCATCATCTCCGCGACGTGCGAGGGCGTGTTGTCGCGGCGCAGGTCTACCTGTGCGCTTATCCTCGTCATCGTCTTTGCCATAGGGCTGATGTGGCGCACGCTCTCGCCGCGGTTCCGCAGCATCTTCCCTGCCGCGTGATAAATCTTTCCGTACCGCGTGAGCTGGGTGCATAGAAGATTGTCAACCGCCTTGTTGTCGATTCGTTTACGTACCGCGGTCACGCCCTGACAGCCCATCTCGGCGTTCTGCGCTATGCATTTGAGCATTTCGATATCGTTCATATAATTCACCTCGGGGTTAGTATGGGCAGGAAGGCGGAAGTTTATACCAATCCGCTTGCATAAAACTATGCAATTATCTCTCCTTTCGCGGGATTAGTGAAAGGGGATTTTTTATGGCTGAAAACAAGGCGCCGAGCTTCTTCCACCTCTACCTCGACTACGATGAACAGTTCCGGATGCTCTCCGACGCGCAGGCAGGTATGCTCATAAAGGCGCTTTTTTCCTACGCAAATGACGGTGAGGAGCCTGATTTTGACGACCTGACCGTCAAGCTCTTCTTCTCTATTCTGAAAAAAAGCATGGACAGGGAATTTGAGAATTATCAGAAGATCTGCGAGCAGAACAGAAAAAATATAAATAAGCGTTATACGGGCGTATACGACCGTAGACAAGAAGAAAAAGAAGAAGAAAAAGAAAACAAAGACGAAGAAGAAAACGAAAAAGAAAACGACGGCGCGTCGTTTGGCGAGAGCGTTCTCTCTCAGTTCAACGGAATATGCGTCAGGCTGCCGAAGGTCAAGAGGCTGACACCGAAACGGCTTGAGCGCATAAAAGAAGCCCTGCCGCACTTGGACGGCGAGGGCTTTGAAGGCTTGTTCAGACGTGTGGCGAGGTCGGACTTCCTCTGCGGCTGCGGAAAGAAGGGCTGGAAGGCGAGCTTTGACTGGGTCATGAACCCCGACAACATCGTGCGCGTCCTCGAGGGAGAATTTGACCCGGCAGAGTCGCCGCCGTCTGCTTCGAGCTACGATATCGACGAGCTCGAGGAAATCAACACTCTCGACGGCTATTAGCTGACCCAGACGAGGTCTGTGTCGGTCGCGAAGTTGTCGATTCCGTAGAGGACTATCACGTTCTTGGCGTTCTCGCTCTTGGCGAGGTCTGAAACGCTGAGCTTGTAGTAGCGCATATCGACGAGTATCACCTTGCTGTAGTTCTCCGCGAGGAACGGCGCAAGGCAATGGCTGAAGCTGTCCTTGACGAGGATTACCGTACCCTTGTCAGCCGCCTTGGTGTTGGTGATTTCCGTAATGGCGTGGTTGCCGTCGAGGAATACGGGGTACTTGTCATCCTCGCTGAGGTGGCTGTAGAAGTACATCGAGTCGCTGTGCTTGTTCTCGGTGCCGTCGGTGATGTCGACGCGGATATTTATCGTGTTCTTCGGGTTGCTCCAGACCTGAATCTCGTCGGGCTCTGTGAGCCAGAAGCCGCTCGTCGAGTAGGTCGTGCCGTAGAAGTTCGGGTATATCTCGACGTTGAGCGCGGACTTTTCTATCGGCTTCTTGCCGAGCGATTCGCATAGCTTTGTGTAGCCGAGGTAAGCTCCCGCGGTCGTCCAGTGGTGGTCGGTGCGGTAGTAGAGCTGCTCGCCCCCGGAATACGCCTGTTTGAAGCTCTCGCGCAGGTCGACGAAGGTCATGCCGTTCTCCTCGAGGGTGCGCTTGGCGGTATTGAAATAGCGGTCGTCGTTGTAGCGGTCATGTATCATCGGCAGCTTGTCGTTCGCGATGTAGCCCGTCGAGGGCGCGAGCATCACGGTGACGGGTATCTTGCCGAGGTTCTGCTTGAAGTCGACGATAGCTGAGAGGTTCTTCTCGACGCTGTTCTCCGTGGGTACGGGCTTGTTTATCAGGTAGCCGTCGGAGCAGTTGTAGACGCCAGCCGCGCCGTTGTTGCCCGTGCCGAGGGCGTAGTAGGCGTTGAAGCCGACCCAGAGGTTGCGCGCGGGGAAATGGTCGGCAAAGTAGCTCTCGAACTCCTCGCCGAACTTGCCGCTCGAAACGCTCTGGACGGTGACCTCGGGGAACTTCTGGAGGTAGCGCTTCTCGGAGGAGCTGTAGTCGAGCTTGGGGTTGAAGATGAACCAGATCGCAAGCCCGAAGATGAACGCGAGAAACAGAAACGCGGGCAAAAATCTCAGCTTGCCGCTCTCCTTGTTGACGACAGGCTCGGAATCGGCGTAGATTTTCGCGGAAAGCGCCATCGGATCCTTGCCGTCGCGCTCGGTGCGGTAGATCCGCGTCTTGCCGTTGTCGTCCTCCTTGCGGAATACGCGCGTCTTGTCGTTCTCGATTATATTTTGAATTGACTGAGGTGTGTGTTTCATTTTGTTCACCCTTTAGAATCTGAAGTACAGGAAGGGATTGTAGCTCTGCTGAACGAGGCTCGCCGTGCTGACGAAGAGTACTACGGCGCAGAAAACGGTCTCGGCTATCCAGACGTACTTTCTTTGGCTGACCTTTGAGTAGAGGTGCGCGCCGAGAGGTGTGCTCGCCAGACCTGCGACGACGAGAACCGGCAGGTAGCTGAGCGTCAGGTTGAGCGCTGTCTCGCTGAACACTCCGTTGCCGAAGTTGAAGAGGTCGCCGAGGAAAGCAAAGAGCTGATTCACGTCGGTGAAGTAGAACAGTCCCCAGCCGATCATGACGATAAAGAGGGTGTAGACGTGGCGGAGTACCGCGGGGAGCTTGTCGAGGAACCTGCTGAGGACGAACTTCTCGAGAATCAGGAGAAGGCCGTAGTAGAGTCCCCAGAAAATGAAGTTGTAGGAGGCTCCGTGCCAGAGTCCCGTCAACCCCCAGACGATAAGAAGGTTGATGATCTGACGGCGAACGCCCTTGCGGTTGCCGCCGAGCGGAATGTAAACGTACTCCTTGAACCATGTTGACAATGAGATGTGCCAGCGGCGCCAGAAGTCGGTTATCGAGGTGGAGATGTAGGGGTAGTTGAAGTTCTTGAGAAACTCAAAGCCGAACATATTGCCCAGACCGCACGCCATGTCGGAATAGCCCGAGAAGTCGAAGTAGATCTGGAAGGTGTAGGCTAAAATTCCCACCCATGTGCCGAGCACTCCGTTCTCCTCCGTATTCGAGAACATCGCCGAGGTCAGCGCGCCCATCTGGTTTGCGATGAGAACCTTCTTGCCGAGTCCGACGCAGAACAGCTTTACGCCCTTGGTGAAGCGGTCGAGGGTCTCGCGGCGGTGCTCAAGCTGGTAGGCGACGTCGCGGTAGCGGACGATGGGACCCGCGATAAGCTGCGGAAACAGCGCGACGTAGGTTCCGAAGTTGATGAAGCTGCGCGATACGGGCGCGTCGTTGCGGTAGACGTCGATGACGTAGCTCATGGTCTGGAAGGTGTAGAAGCTGATGCCTATAGGCAGGCTTATCTGCACCGTCGGGATATTGAGGAAGGGCAGCAGATTTACCGTGTCGACGATCAGACCCGTGTACTTGAACACGGCGAGAATGCCGATGTCTAGCGCGCAGGTGAGTATCAGGAATAGCTTCTTTTTCTTCCGGTCGGAGCGGAACTTGTCCACGAGGTAGCCGCCGAGGTAGTTGAAGAAGATGTTGAACACCATCAGGAACACCAGCATCGGCTCGCCCCAGCCGTAGAACAGAAGGTTGATGAAGAACAAGAAGATGTTTCTCGCCTTCCGTGGAACGGCGTAGTAGATAACGAGGGTCACCGCGAGATAGGCGAAAAGAAACACGAGGCTTGAGAATACCAAGCAATCATCTCCTTAGGTTGATTTCGCATATGGTCATACATGGTAATTGTACCCTAAACTGTGTCTTTAGTCAAGAAAATTTTTGAGAGCGGAGAGTTTTCTCAAAGACAGGCGCAGCAGGAGAAAAAGAAAACACCTGACCCGCCGTTGATGAAGCGTCAAGGTCAGATGAACATTTAAAAAGGCGGAGAAGAAAGACCGGCGCGTTGCCGCGCCGGCCTGAGAGATTCAGCTGTATTCAGCCGAAAAGAGGGTTTTTAGTGATTACTTGCTTCTCTTCTTGAGAACAACTACGAGGAGTGCGCCCGCGAGGAGAATGAGGCTGCCGCCGATGATCATGAACATCATTGTGCCTGTGCCGCCGGTGATGGGAAGTACGGACTTGGTATCCTCTACTTCGATCTTGTTGGTGGTGCCCTGAGCAACGTCGAGGTTCATAACGAGCTTGCCGCCCTCTTCGGAGATTACGGGAACGAGCTTGACCTCATACTGGAAGGTGTTGAGGTTGTAGCCCTCGGGAGCCTTGGTCTCCTGTACATAGTAGGTGCCCTTGTTGAGGCCTACGAAGGAGAGGTTGCCGTCCTTGTCGGTCTCGCCCTTCTTTACAACTGTGGTCTTGTCATCTGCGAAGAGGGTGAACTCGGCAGGATTGTTCTTGAGGGGTTCCTTGGTCTCGGCGTCGATCTTGAGAACGTCGATCTGGAGGGTGAATACGTATACGGTGTCGCCGGGAATGAAGTGTACCTCGGTGTCAGCCTTGTGTACATACTCGAGGTCGTCGTGGTTCTCGTTGCCGATCTTGCCGACCTTGGCGGACTCGTTGAGAACGCCCTTGAAGTCAACTACTACGTCGGTGTAGCTGTAGAACTCGTCGCCGTCGAGAACGCTCTTGGCGAGGTCTACGCGGAAGGAGGTTGTGCCGTCGTTAGCGGGAACGATGGTGAACTCGGTATCAGCGAGGATTCTGTCGTTAGCGCCGCTCTTTACGAGCTTGACCTTAGCGGAACCCTCGGTGTAGGTGATGCCCTTCTCCATTGTATCAACGATAGCGTACTTGTCGAGCTTGTCGGTGGTGGAGCCTGCTACGGTAGCGGTGAGGCGGAAATCAACTGTGTCGCCGATTGCAACTACGGTGTTGTCGGTGAGCTTCTCGCCTTCAACGATGTACTTGTGAACCTCGGGCTCTACGTTGATCTTGGAAGCGAGGTCAACTACCTCGTCATAGGTCTTCCATGCGCCGTCCTCGTAGTAGGGAACGGGGATCATGCGGCTCTTTACGGTCTTTACGGTTGAGGGCTTCTCGGTGCATCTTACATAGTATACGCCGGCAGCTACGTCAACGTTCTTTACGCCTGTGTCTGTGGTCTTGTAGGTGAATACGGGAACATAGTCGGTCTTGTCCCACTCGATAGCGTCAGCCGCCGCGAGAGCCGCTGCTGTGTCGCCCTTCTTGAGAGCGGCAACAACGGTGGGATATTCAGTGCTGTCATATGTACCCTTCTGGGTGTCGATGTCTGCGACCTTGATGATCTCGAATGCGAAGCCTTCCTTGGAGCTTGTAACCTTGAGCTCATAGGAAGTTGCGGATACTACCGCGAGAGGGATCATTGCAACGAGCATGAGAGCTGCGAGAGCAATGGCGATAACTCTTTTAGTGGTTTTCATCATTAATTCTCCTTTTCTAAATTACTTTACGCTGTGTGCGGATTTTTTACCTGACTTCTTTGAGAAGAAGAATACGTAGCCTGCGAGCAGTGCTGACGCAAACGCGAGAAGGATTGAGCCGACAAGCTTGAAGGTGAACATGCCTTCGCCGCCCGAGGTGGGTGAGGTGATCTTGCCGTTCATGTAGGTGAACTCTACGTCGTATACGCCCTCGGTGGGAACGCGGAAGAAGGTGAGCTCACTGTTGAGGTTGTGGTTGTCACCGGGATCGGTCTCGGCGAAGCAGTACCACTGATACTCGGGATTGCTCAGAGTCTGGCTTGCGTCCTTGTAGAGGTCGAGGTCATTGAAGGTCACCTTGCCGCCGCTGGTGGTCTTGGCGTCAACAACGGAGCCGTTTGCGAGAACTTCATCTCTGCTCAGACCGTCGGAGGTTACCTTGAAGAGGGTGAACTCGATGCCGTCTACGGGGTTGCCTTCCTGATCCTTCTTGATGATTGTCGCGCTGCCTGTGCGGACGGGGTTGTTGAAGGTTGTGCCGTCGGGATAAGCCGCTGTCGCCGAAAGCTGGATATCGCTTGCGGTCTCGGTCTTCTTGACGGTAACAACTGCCTTTACGGTGTTGGAAGCATAGGTGATGTCGGTGTTAGTGCCCTTTGTTTCCTTGATCTCGTAGTTTAATACCGCCTTGCCGTCGGTGAAGTCGCCGTCGCGGAGGTATACGGTGTTGCCTGTGTCAGCCTCATTGCCCTTGGTGTACTTGTAGGTGATGGTGCTGAATACGATGTTGCCGTTCTCGTTGTTCTTCTTCGTCTCGTCGAGGCCCTTGCCCTTCGCGGTGAAGGAGAAGTCGTTTGCGGACAGCTTGTAGCCGGATACGGTCTTGAGTGCGCTGAGAGTGATGCTTGTCTGACCGGGCTGCGGACGCTGGTTGACAAACTCAACCTCTGCAGACGGTATCTCGCCTGTCTCGTCAATGATGGTCACGGTCTTGACGGGCTCTGTGCACTCAAAGCCCTTAGCGTCGGTCTCCTCGAAGGTGAGTACGGTGTCTACGGGATAGTAGCCTGTAACAAACCTTGAGGTCTCGTCCTTGCTTACGTTAATGATGATGTCGTCTTTTACAACCTTGCCGTCAACCTTAAGGCTGAACTTGAAGTCGACGTCGGGCTTGAAGCCGGTGCCGTCGATGTCCTTTACAACCTTGTAGAGGATCGCTCTGCCGAGCTTCTGGTTTGTGAAGGTGGGAACCGTTGTCTTGTCAACAGACGCGCTCAGTGTGATTGCATTGAGTGTTTCTGTCTTCTTGACATTTACGGTCACGTTGTATGTGTTGTTGTCGAAGGTGATGTCGGGTCTGTCGGCAGGAATTTCCTTAACCGCGAAGGTGTACGCGACTGTGTCGGAGCTCGCGAACGCGGACTTGTCAACGAGAATGGTATTCTTCTCCGCCGCGTCGTCTGCGCTCTTCTTGATGCGGAAGTTGATCTTGTCGAAGAGTACGTCGCCCTTTACGTCGTTCTGAGCCTGCATTGTGATGCCGTTGCCGTTCAGCTCGAAGAGGAACGCCTGCTGATAGTCGGCGATGTCTGCGCCCTTGATTACCTTCTTAGCGGGAACCTGAACGTCTGTCGGGTTGAGGGTCTCGCGGGTGTTGGTGATGGTTACCGTGGGTGCGGGTGTTTCCTTGGAAACGGTCACGGTCGCCTTGTCGATAGAAGCGGTCATGCCCTTGGCGTCGGTCTCCTCAACCGTTACGGTAGTGCCGTAGGGCAGCTTGTCGTACTTGACGCTCTGCGCGGCGCTTACTGTGGTTTCCTTGACGTCTGTGGTGCCGTCGGGTGTGGTGATGGTGACCTTGATCGGGAACGCTTCGGTCTTGTATGCCTCGAGATTTGCGCCGTCGAAGTCCTTGACGAGCTTCTTGATCTCTACGGAGCCTACAGGATAGCCGTTCTCGAAGGAAACGGTAACGGGAGCAGATGTGTCGCCGTTCTTGGACTTGGTGATCACGGGAGCAGAGATATCAAGACCGCTCTCGCCCTGCTTGACTGTGTAAACTACGGAATATGTAGCTGTATCGTAGATGATGCTGCCGTCGTTGCCTTCGATCGCGCTGTTCTCGACGACCTTGAACGCAACGTCGGTGCCCTGACCGTACGCGTACTCGGGCGGGAATACGATTGCTGCGAATTCGCCGCTTGTAACGAGCTTGCCGTCCTGATACTTGTCGAGGGTAACGGTGGAGGTGTAATCCTTGAGTACGGGGTTGTTAGCCTCGCCTGTCATGGTGAAGCTGAACTTGTTGCCCTTTGCCTCGAGGTCAACGCCTGCGTTGAGAGCGTCCTGAGTAAAGGTCTTGTTCACGCCGAGAGTTACCTGACCGGGTGCCTGCAGGGTGTTGATGACCTTGGCTGTGCTTGCGGTCTCGCCTACGGTAACGATCTGCGGATCGTAGGTCACGGAGTAGTTCGGGTACTTAGCCGACTGCTCTGTTACCTTGACCTGAGAGCCCATGGGCAGTCCGGAGAGGGTGTAAACTCTGCCGTCGTAGAGGTCGAGGGTTGCGGTCGCCTCTGTTTTGCCGCCCTCGTAGGTGTAGATGTAAGGAATAGCAGCGAACTCCGAAAGGGTGCCGTCAGCCTTCATGAGAGCGATCTCAACGTCAGCCTTGAACGGCTTAGCCTTCTCGGCGTCGGCAGCGTTCCTTACTTCCTTGGTGATCTTAATGTCGCCTAAGCAGTTATTTACGAAGGTGTCGCTTTCAGCATTGTCTTTGCCCTTTGCGTATGTGCCGGAGACAAATTCGAGAGTGGTCTGAGCCGCGGTCACGGTTCTCTTGATCTTGACGGTGTAGGTTATCTCGTCGCCGTCGTAGAAGATGTTAGCCTTCTTGCCGTCTGCTTCCTTCGCCTTGTAGGTGAGGGTAGCGATATCGTCTGTGAACTTGCTGTCGTCGAGGTAAACTGTCTTGTTTGCAGGATCCTTTGCGGTCTTGCTGTACTCGACGTTTACTGTGCCGAAGTCAACAACGCCCTGAGCGGTGTTCTTGACCTTGTCGCCCTTGAGTCCGTCGCCCTCGAGCATCTCGAACTCGAACGCGTCAGCCTCGAGCGTGCCGTAGTTGAACTGCTTCTTGAACTGTACGGGGAAGCTCGTGGTGCCGGGCGCCTGGCGCTTGTTGGTAACTGTGATTGTTACGGGGTTCTCGGCTGTGCTTGTGCCGTCTACGGTAATCTGCTTCGAAGCCGGGTCGTAGGACGGGGTCATGCCCTTGGAATCAGCCTCGTTGACCGCTACGCCCGTGTTGTAGGGCAGGTCGTTGATGGTCGCTGTGAAGCCGTTAGCCTTGTTGAGCGATACGGAAGCCGGGAACTGTGTTGTGTCGCCTGTGTAGTCGGTGGGATAGGTGTAGGTAATGTCGATCTTGAAGGTTTCGTTCGTGTCGTAGGGTTTGCCGTCGGAATCGAGAACCTTCTTGATGATCCTTGCGGGAGCCTTCTTCCAGCTGTTGGTGAAGGTCGGAGGTGTGTTGGTCGCGTTGCCGTAATCAACGGCCGCGGCGTATGTATACAGACCCTCAACATCGCTCCGGGGAGTTCTGGTTACGGTAACGGTTGCCTTGTACTCTGTGCCGTCGTAGGTGAGGAACGCGTTGTTGCCTGCTGTCTCTGCGATGGTGTACTCAGCGGTGTACTTGTCGTCCGTGAACTGGTCGGGCTTGATAACGATGGTGTTATTGCCTGTAGCCTTGTCGTCGGAACGAACCTCGAAGGTGATTGTGTCGAACTTGACATTGCCCTGAGCGTCGTTTGACTTGGTCTGGCTGACGCCTGTTCCCTTGAGGGTGAACGCGAAGTCCTCGCCCTTGAGAGCAAAGCCTTCTGCGGCCTTCTTAGCAGTGATGTCAACGGGAAGCTCTACCTTCTGGTTGAGTACGGTGACTTCGCTGAGAGCCGGAGGCGTAATTCCCGAGCCGTCGCCGCCGTCGGAGATGTAGTCGTTGCTGCCGCCTGCTGTGGCGTTGGTTGCCTCAGTCGCGATCATTACCTGTTTGGGAACGTAATATGCGAGATAGCCCTTGGCGTCGGTCTCGGTGATTTCGACCTCGGTGCCAATGGGAAGCTCGGTGATTACGTATGTGCCCTTGTTGGTGATGGTGATTTCGCCTTTTTCGTTGTCAACGGTTTCGCCGTTGAGTTTGAACGGCTTTACGCTGAATGCAGTTTCCTGCGGATACTTGATCTTTACCTGTGCGGTGAACTCTGTGTTATCGCTGTCGACCGTCTTAGCGTCCTTGTCAATAACTGCCTTGGCGAAAGTCACCTGACCTACCTTGTACTTGTTGGTGAAGGTGGGTGCAGTGAGTACGTTGCCCTGACCGTCGGTGTACTTGGTTTCGGTGATCTTGAGCTTGTCGCCGTCGTTCGCCGCTGTGATGGAAACGTTGATCACGGACTTGTCGTATTCAACGTTCGGAACTCTGCCGGTTGCCTCGGCAATCGTGAAGGTGCGGGTTCCTGCGTGATCAAACTTGATGGGTGTGAAGTCTACTGTCGCCGATTTGGCTGTTACGGTCTCGGAGTAGGGTTCTGCGCCCGCGGCGTTCTCGGTGATCGTGAACTCAAACTTTGCGTTTTCGATGTTCACGCCTGCCTTAGCCGCAACGTCAGCGTTCTCGAGAACCTTTGTTACGCTTACGGGAGCCTCGCCGGGAGCCTGACGCTTGTTGGTAACTACAACATTGAACGCCTGACCCTTTTCGGTGATCTTAACGGATTCGGGTGATACCGACGGAGAATACTCAGCGCCGGGATTCGCTTCAGATACGGTAACGGTGGTGCCTACGGGCAGTCCGTCGAACGAAGCGGTCTCGCCGTGCTTGAGCGAGATCGACTGTGAAGAACCGAGCTGATATGTCTTGCTGCCGCCGTTAACGGTGTAGTAGAAGGGAACGCCGTTGGGATAAGTATTGCCGTTGAAGCTGAAGCTTACGTTGATGGTGAAGGCGGTATTCTTATCCTGATCGTCAAGCTCGCCTGAATCTCTGGTAACCGTCTTTGTGATGCTTACGCTGCCTACGTTGTAGGGGTTCACAAAGTCCGTGGTGTGGTCGGGATTCGGAACTGAGCCTACCTGATCGGGAGGAATATTGGTGAGCTTGTTGTTCGCCTTGTCGTAGTAAATGATGATCGTCGCCGTCTGATCGGCGGGCTGGTCGATAGCCTTCTTCTGATCGTCGGTGAGAACCTCCTTGACGGTGAAGGTGAATTCCTTTGAGCCGCCGTTCTTGAAGGTCTCGGGCGCGATATAGAAGATGCCCTGAGCTTCCTTGCCCTTGTCAGCCTCGTTAACCGTGAA
>ONDL01000006.1 GCA_900316555.1 uncultured Eubacteriales bacterium
CTTGGTATCCGCTTCATGATCATAGCATCCGTGATAAGTGATAATATCCTGAATGATTGCGTCGGTTGTACGCGCAGGGGCGTTGCCTTGTCCGCATCCGGCAAAAGAAAATACAAGAACCGCGATCATCAGCCAGATAGAAATCGTTTTTTTCATGTCTTTTTCCTTTCTGTTCTTCTTTGCTGCTGCCTCTTAACAAGGCATGGCATTAATTGTTACAACTGTCAAGATAATGATAGCATATTAGCGTTTCAAATGCAAGAATCTAAGTTGTCATCAAATCCGCCGCCGGATGAACAAATAAACCGCCCGAGCTTTCACCCGAGCGGTATAAGAAAATATTGTATGATGTTATTTCTTAACGATCTCTACCCACCAAAAATCAGAATACCAATGCGTGTATCTGTTGATCTTGTACTTGTCTGTGTCGTAGCTGAATACGTTTGCAGTATTTTTATAAGCGTCCTTTTTCCAGATTTTGCAGATGTCGAGGTCGCCGTCGTTTGTGTTGCTTGTTACGCCGATTCTGGAGCTCGGATCGATGTTGTCGGTAATCTTAAAGACACACTTTGAGGTTTTGTTTTCTCCGAGGAAGGCGTTCGACTTTGTGCCGTTTGTGAGCTGGTTGTCAATGATCGTGATCTTGCCGCTGATGTCGGGGTCGCAGGAGGAACTTGAACCCTTCTGGCAGTAGAGGCCGCCGCCGTTGGAGCCTGCGTTATTGTTTCTGATTTCAACATCGCTCATTGTCAGATAGTTCATAGAGTCGCAGAAGATCGCGCCGCCGTTGGAGCCTGCCGTATTGTCCGTGAACGTTGAACCTGTGAGCGTGAGGCTTTCGCATAAGCATCTGCCTCTGTAATCAAACATGATCGCGCCGCCGTTTGCTGCTGCCGAATTGCCCGTGAAAATGCTGTTGGTAACTGTCGCGTCATAATCGGCGAAAATCGCGCCGCCCTTGTTAGCGCTGTTATTAACGAAATTGCAGTTGCTTAAATCCATAAAGTCTTTTACAAACTCATCGTTGCCTACGGTGCAGTCGATAATGTTTTGATAGTCCTGTGCGCAAACGTTATCCTCATCAAAGATAGCGATCTGTCCCATAGCATTTTCGTTGTAGCCTTTTACGCTTGTGAGAATTTTCGAAAAGTTCTGGAGATTTTGGATGTTTTGGAGAGCCTTAACCTGTGAGCTCTGAGCGTTGAAGTGATCATCGATTTTATCGGAAAGTTCGCCTAACAGGTTGACAATATCCTGATTGGAGGGCTGAGGAGTCTTTGTAGCGTCGCCATAGAAGGATTTGAAAGCGCCGAAGAGTCCGCTCGCGATTACGCCCGCTACGGGATGTGACTTTGTCAGTAAGCCGATCATGGTTGACGCACCGCTGAAAAAGCCGTCGGTGATCTCTTTCTGTGTATCATCGCTCAAGCCGATATTCCAATTTGTCGCTGCGGAAGCGGTTGTCGCTGTCATCGCGCCGAATGAAAAAACCATTGTTGCCGATAATGCTGCCGCAAGAATTTTTGTTTTGATTCTGTTCGTCTTTTTCATGATGATGTCCCCTTTAGATTTTTGTTGGGATTTCGTTTTCCCTTGACTGTGCCTAAATCATATCACAGCTCGCCGGTTAATTCAATTTACAAAAAATCTCCGAAATGTTCAGTTTTGAACACTTCGGAGACAATCTGTTAAAAAGTGAACAGAAAACGACAAAATTGTAAAGTTCCTTGAATAATCAAAATAACTATGCCGGGGCTTGTTTTCTTTGAGCCTATAGGCTTAAACAGGTGGGTGATTCCCGGTATCAAAAAGCACCCTGTACTGACAATCTTATTTTTCATCACTATCTGAAAGGCGCCGACGCCCCAGTTGAACAATCTGCTTATTTTGCTCATATGTATTTTCCCAAATAAATCTTCAGGTTCCGCCCTGCCTGTCACTCGACAGCGAGGTGCGTTATCTTTTCTTTGTTACCTCGTATGAATTGCGCTCAATGTGGAGATCATACTCCGTTTTTTCTCCCTTTGGAGAAGCTACGGTAAGTACCGTGTCGCCCCCTTTTCTGAAATCAGCGTGAAGCATATAATCCTCAACATCTTCCATATAGACGATTTTGACGTTGCCGTAGCTATCATCGGCAAGAGATACGGTATAAGAATCATTCAGCGTCTGCTCCTCGCTGTTTGACATGATCTCTGTGCTGTAAACCGGAGGGTTGAGCAGACAGAAAACCGTTATGGCGATAACCGCTGCGCCGCCGACAGCCGCTCCGACCGCCTTGATTGCCCTGTTCTTAAAGATGACAACGGGATAAAGTATCATTGCAGCCGCGCAAAACACGGAAAGCAGAATAAACCTCGGCAGATAAAAGAGAAAATCCGAAAAATAGGTTGCGTAAGACATAGCTGTCAATGCGATCATCGGCAGGAGAATCAGGTATCCCCACCACTTGTCTTTTTTCATCCAATAGCCGACAAAGCCCATCGGGAAGCAGAGGAGCGTCCACATAAACCAATATCTGTAGTATCCGAACAACTGCCAGCCCAGCTCGCTGAAAGGCACCTGAATCAGATAGACCAGCGGTTGACTTATCAGAAAAAACACAAAGCACTTTAATGCCGAATCAAGGTTTGACTTGCTGTTCATAATTATGATGATACCGAACAACACCCATACTTCAAACGACACGGTAATGCCGATAAAAGATGTATAGCGAAACTGTGGGATAATCGCGATCACAGCGGTAATCACGCCTGCGATAACCGCTGCGATAATAACCTTCGGCCATGTCAGGTTTATCCCGCCGGATACTTTGTCAGTCAATCTTTTTAAAATGCTTTTGCTTTTATTATCCATTGCTTCACTGTCCTTTCAAACAATTCTAACCGAAGTGATACAGCGTGAGAATCAGGGCTACGATTAAGGCGATGTACGCTATATGATTCCATTTTTGGTCGACAAGCAAGCCGATGAATTCACGCAGAAAAGCGTTGAAATAAAAATACGGTTTTGTTTTTGCGGAAATACCCTTCGCCTCAAAACCATTCTTACGGGCGAGAATATATCCGCGGAAAACGTGATAGTTGGTTGTGGCAAAGGCAACCTTTTTGTTTTCAAGCGCGCCGCCGTGGTCTTCGATGACTTTTTTGGAAAACTGCATATTCTGCATTGTGTTCACGCTTTTGTCCTCGAGGATAATCTGCTCCGGCGGAATGCCGATACCGAGCAGATAGTTTTTCATTGCTTCGCTTTCGGATATCACTTCATCGTCGCCTTGCCCTCCCGAGGGAACATACACGGCGTGCTTACCGGTTTGCTCGTATTGCTTCTTCCCGAACGCAACGGCGCTGTCAACACGCCCTTTTAAGAGCGGCGTCAGTCCTCCGTCCTTCCTGATTCCGCATCCGAGGATGATGATATAATCGCGGTCAGGCGCAGGGGTGTATTTCGTAGCAAGATATGTACACGTGACGGTTGACAGGAGCATACACTCAAAGTACGCAATCAAATAAATCAGAATCAGACGGAGAGATTCCGGATATTGTATTCCCCAAAGCATAAACAGGTAGCCTGAGCCAAGCGTAAGAACCATTCCGGCAAACCACAGAATCGCAAAAATAATTCCGAGCGTATTGACGGGTCTTCTGCCTTCGTTTCGAATCAGCCATATATTGCTGACAGCAAGCATTACAGAAATGACGAGCATAACCGGAGTCAGTCCAAAAAGGAAAAGGAGCCCTGTCTCGGTAATCAGCATTAACAGTGTGCTGACCGAATCAATAAAGTTGTTAAGCAGCCTGTAGAGGATATACGCAAACATCACTAAATTGTAGAGTCCGATACCGCCGCAGGCAATCATCGGATAGGAAAAATCGCCATTTTTCCTATAGTCATTGAACATCCACAGCATAACAAACTGGATGACAAAAAGCACTGCAAGCGCAGCGTAAATGATGAACTGAAATCCGTTGAACTTCATATTGCCGTCTGTGTAATCAAGCAGAGTGCCTAAGAAATTCACCTCAAAGGTTCTTTCGAGCATCGGTATAACGTCGTCCCCGTACTCATAGCTGATATTGACGATTGTCTTTCCGGGGTTCAGCGCTTCAAACTCGACGACAAGCTCCTCGTTTTCCATTCGGACGTCCGTCATGCGCACAACATTCTCGTCACTCAGACTGATCTCAGTTTGCGGCAAAGTATCTGTTCCCAAAAATGTATTGGTATGAAGTGTATACCGGCTGCCGACGGCAACCACAACTACAACAGAAGATATGATTGCCAACGCTATACAAGCCCATAGTATCAGCAGTTTTTTTCTCATGTCTAAGCCTATCCTTTTCATGCAGATTATTGTATTTATTGTGCTTCTGCCATATCCATTTGTTCGCTGAGAGCGGCGTATAATAAACGCAATATTTTACGCCTTTTGAATCAAGATTTTTTCCTGCGTTTATTATACCACAAACATGATGAAATGTCATTACCGGATTTACAAATATCTGTGTGATTGCAATATCTCTGCTCCGCTGATGAAGCAGGGCGGCAATGAATGTCACGCAAAAACCGCCATGCCGAAAAACACTTCGGCATGGCAGCAGATTTTTATGATAGGAGCTTGTTGTACGGAAACGTATTAGCTCAGTCTTCGGGATAGCAGAACTGATAGCCTGAATAATAGGTCACGGTATCTGCGCTGTCAGTATTGGTTACCGGCTGAACAACGATAACCCACGCCTTTAAGCCATCGGGAGAATAGCCCTTTGCGGCACTGACAATGGTTGCACCTGAGCCTGCCTGCTGTTTTACATTGGAAATAGCGGTCTGCTCGTCAATATAGCCGTCAGAGTCATCCGAGTTGTCAGAATCATTATTTCCGGAGGCTGTTTCGGGATAGCAGAACTGATAGCCTGAGTAATAGGTCACGGTATCTGTACTGTCATTATTGGTTACGGGCTGCACAACGATAACCCACGCCTTCAAGCCGTCGGGGGCATAGCCCTTTGTGGAGCTGATAATGGTCGCGCCGGAGCCTGCCTGTTGCTTAACATTGGCAATAGCTGTCTGCTGGTCAATATAGCCGTCATCGGACTGTGAACTGCCGTTATCAGAGCCGTTGCTCTCGGCAGATTGCGAGTTCTGATTGCCCTGAGCCTGATTTGCGTTGCTGCTTTGTCCATTGGAACCGGTTGTTTTGGCAACAGTTGTTGCCGCAACGGTCGTTGCAGCACTGTTGGATTCTTTATTTTTCCCACCGCAGCCCGTAAGCATAGCGGCAGTTGCACTTGTGATCAAAGCGGCAAATATGATTGCCAGCGACTTTTTTATTGTCTGTTTCATAATGATTTTCCTCCATTTCAATTTGCTTTTGCAAGTAAATTATATTTTAATCGCAAATTGCAATAGCAAGTTGCGACAAACAATAAAAAGGTTTTTTGTGGATTTTACGCAGAGTTATTTGCTTGATACGCTTTTTTCTTTTGTGTTATTCTTCCATCTCCTGTAAAATCCCGCTAAGATTGCGCCGGAGATGTTATGCCATACGGAAAAGATCGCGCCGGGAACAGTCGCCATTGCAAGATTCGGGAACGCCGTACCCGCAAGGCTTGTGGCAAGCCCGGAGTTTTGCATACCGATTTCGATTGACAGCGCCTTTGTCTTTTCCGGAGGCAATCTGAGGAGCTTGCCCAGTCCGAAGCCGCAGGCGTAGCCGAGCAGGTTATGAAGAATGACAACGGCAAGTACCAGAGCGCCGCTTGTGTAGATTTTCTCAGCGTTATGTGATACAACAGCGGCAACGATCATACAAATCGCGATGGTTGAAACCATTGGAAGCACCGTGACCGCTTTCTCAGTTATTTTGCCGAAGAAATGGTTGATGACAAAGCCGAGAGCGATCGGAATAATAATCACCTGGATTATGCTCCAAAACATTGCCCAGACATCTACACTGACGGTCGTTTGCAGCAGCAGCCAAGTGATCGCGGGCGTGAGAAGCGGCGCGAGCAGGGTATTGACGCTAGTCATTCCGACAGACAGTGCAACGTCGCCCTTTGATAAGTAAGTCATCACGTTGCTCGCCGTGCCGCCCGGGCAGGTTCCGACAAGCACCACGCCTGCGGTAAGCGCAGGGTCAAGCCCGAAAATCCGGCTCAATCCGAACGCCAGCGCCGGCATAATAATGAACTGCGCCGCGCAGCCGATGATAATATCCTTCGGTCTTTTAAAAATCAGCGCAAAATCCTTCGGCTTCATGGTGAGTCCCATACCGAACATCACGATCATCAGAAGATAGTTAATCCAAGAGGTATCTATCCACAGCGACGACTGCGGCACAAACAGTGCGAGCGCGGCTACCGCCAGAACGATAAGCGCCATGTATTTTCCGATTATTTCGCTTATTTTTTCAATTACTTTCATCAAATCACCTTTTTCATTTGTGCGCTGGAGCAGGATATCTTCTTTTCTTTGGCAGTTCTGCTGTGACTTTTTGTGTTTATTCAGCTGTGAGAAGCAATTATTTTTTTCAGTTCCGTAACCAGAACGTCCTCCTGCAGGCCCGTCTTTTGAACGGCGTCGGCAATCGTTGCGTTCTTCAACATCATTTTACCAATGGGTGTTTTGATGATTTTGAACCTACCATCCATCTTGATCAGCTCGTCGGGAAGCCACGGATATTTTATCAAAATATCGTTCAGCTTTGTGTTTCTGTTAATTTCCACTCAGCCCAATCCTTTTCTTATCGAATCGCGTTTATATAATTTGTGAAATACGCCGCTTTATCCACTTCCGTTACAAGCGTGACGTTATAATCGAAATCATTTTTTACAACGTCGTAGGTAAAGCCTTCCTTGTAGAAAATCACCTGTGAATAGGTTTCGCCTTCATCGGTAATGCAGCTTGCGTGGGTGCTGAGGGTGTTCTTAACAAACTCAGGATACAACGCGCACATCATCGCAACAGAATCGCAGTTCATTACATCTTCGCTTCCGTTGCTCTTGTAAAACTCGCGAATTTTGCCGAAGGATTTTGCTGTAAATTTGCCGATGCCGTTCAAGCCCTCAAGCTCTGTAAACTGATTATCCGTCCACATAGCTTCGCCGTCGCACATATCAAGTCCGATAACGGTTATCGGAAGTCCGGAATTTCAATTTCATGATAAACCTCTCTATTCCTTATCAGAGTATTTTATAAGTCTTTTTCAATATCATAACAGAAAGCACTCGACTTGTCTACAATTTCATTAATATTTTACAATGGATAAATGCCGTACCGGACACAGCAAAATACCGATACCGTTACGGCTCTCATTTGTATTATTCAGATTCTTTTTGAAATTTCGGGAAGCCTGCAAGTTTTGTGTGAGATAGCCTATCACTCCATCAAAAATAGAAGATTTCCTCAAACTTCTTATCCAGCGCGATACAGAGAATCAGCGCCAGCTTTGCCGTAGGGTTGAACTGACCTGTTTCAATTGAGCTGATCGTGTTGCGCGAAACGCCCACTATTTTTGCAAGCTCCGCCTGAGAGAGCTTCTTCTCCTTGCGGATCGCGGCAAGGTTGTTTTTCAGCACCAGACCGTTATCCGTCATGATAACACCCCGCACAGCTGCATAATCCACAGCACTGTCCACACAACCGCACCGATTCCGTAGGCGATCGCAACAAACAGCTCATGCTTCTTTCCGCGGATACGGAACTTTGTAAAGAAGGCGACAAACGCCATCACAAACATTGCCACATTGCAGCCGAAGCTGATTCGGTGAAGGACTATTCCCTCGACAATATCAACCGCGATAATCAGACAAATGCCGATGATATACGCAAAATAAGCACCTTTGCGCTGTGCGTCGAGGTCAGCGACATCCCTTCCCCTGTTTTCGGTTTGCGCCATCTTCAAGATTTCTTCCTTATTCATAACAACAACTCCTTTGGCTTCATCTGCCAAGTTTTATTGTCGTTATTATATCACTGCCAAGTTTACTTGTCAATACCTTTTGCATAGTTTTCTTGACATTTATCGTTTGTTCGTTTGTATATATAGCTATTATTATCTATTGAAGCCAAATCAATAAACTGCTATAATATTGAACTTATTTAATATAAAAAGAAAGGAATGAGTTATTATGAAAAAAACAATGAAATCAAAGGCAATCGCGCTTGCTCTTGCCGCATTGACAGCGTTCTCCGCCGCTGCGATGCTGACAGGCTGTGCGCAGCAGAAAGCTGATGACAAAACAGCGACCCTGTACTCCGACCGTCACAATGTGGGCGCGTCGCCCGAATGGGTGACAAAACTCGACACCGCGAAGGACGCGGAACAGCTGATCGTCGTAGCGGGCTACGACAAGAACACCGCTTATGTCTCCATGCACGAAAAGGACTCAGACGGCAAGTGGCAGAAAATCGTCTCTGCTCCCGGCTTCATCGGTCTTGACGGCTTGGGAAAAGCGAATATCGACGAGGCGCTGACACCTGTCGGTACCTTTACTATCGACAAAGCGTTTGGCATTGCCGATGATCCCGGCTGCAAGATGGAATACACCAAGGTCGACGAAACCTACTACTGGTCGGGCGATTCAAAAATCACTTCAACGAGCTTGTATCCACCAAGGACGTTCCTGATCTCGATATCGAGGAAAGCGAGCATATAACGGATTTCCAGTACCAGTATCAGTATGTTCTGAACCTCGGCTACAACTCCGAGTGTGAAGTGAAAAACGGCTATGCGTTCTTCTTCCACTGCTTTGGTGACAGAAAGCCCTACACAGGCGGCTGCGTTTCCGTCCCCGAAAACACAATGAAGATCATTATGCAGAGCATCAAGCCCGGCTGCAAAATCACAATTGACACAATGAAAAATCTTAACGCAAATTTTGACGATTAATCAGCCTTAAAAATTCGGCAGCGACAAATCTGAGATGTGATCTGTCGCTGCCGTTTTTATTTTTCATCTCTCTTGACAAATCTCCTGCCTGTTTATAGAATAGAATCAGAATGATTTTGGAGCGGTTTTATGAGCTATATCACCACTGTTACAGGCAAACACTTTGACCCGATGGATCCCGGAAATCATGATTTTAATATCGTTGACATCGCACACGCGCTGTCGCTGATTTGCCGAGGCAACGGTCACATCAGATTCTTTTACTCAGTCGCGCAGCACAGCATCGCCTGCGCTGAGGAAGCGGTTGCGAGAGGTTATTCGCCGGAAGTGATTCTCGGCTGTCTGCTTCACGACGCGAGTGAAGCGTATCTGTCGGACGTGACACGACCCGTCAAGAAGGAGCTGCCGCAGTACTTAATGGCGGAAGAAAAATTACAAAGAGCAATATGGCAGCACTTCATCGGCAGAGATCTGACAGCGGACGAAATGAATCAGATTTTTGAAATCGACGACATGATGTTATCCGCTGAATTTCATCAGCTCATGCCCGAGGAGTTGAACAAAGATTATCGCAAGCTTCTCAGTGAGTTCGTATGCGTTTATCAAAACCCTCAGGAGGTCAAGGAGCAGTTTATCCGGCTGCAGCGCATTCTGATAAACGAAAGCCGTTTACGTGAAGCGGAAGAAACCCTTCGCACAAAAGAAAACGCCGACAGACTGCAATGTCTTATCAGCGAATTGGAGGCGTATTATACAAGCGACGAATGGAAACAGGATTTCGCGGCTGATGAAGCAGGACTTCTGCCGAAGGGTCTGAAACGCGGCGTGCTCTCCGAGGACGGGATTTACAATTTGCTTGAAGAATATAAAGAGGTATCAGAATGACGTTATTAACTGCTGTGTAAGCGAAGAATCGAGAACCAAACGTCCGGCAAAAGCAGTATTGCAGAAGCTCGGCGGTATTCCTGACGCATATTCACGAAAAATATAAAGCTGAGGCGCAGTTATTCAACAGCGTCTCAGCTCGTTTTATTTTATAACCCTAATAACATACGGTCGTTGTCGAGCGCCTTGCCCGAGGTCTCCCTGAACTTTTCAAGAAGGTCATTGACGGTAAGTCCTTCGCGTTCCTTGCCTGAAACGTCATAAATGATCCTGCCTGCGTTCATCATGATGGTTCTGTTTCCGAGTTCCAGCGCCGACTGCATGTTGTGAGTGATCATCATGCAGGTGAGGTGGTTTTCCTCAACGATAGAGCGCGTCAGCTCCAGCACCTTTTCGGCGGTCGCGGGATCCAGCGCCGCGGTGTGCTCGTCGAGCAGGAGCAGCTTCGGAGGATTGATTGTCGCCATCATCAGCGTCAGAGCCTGCCGCTGTCCGCCGGAGAGCAGACCAACAGGCTGCTGCATTCTGTCCTCCAGCCCCATATTGAGCTGGCGAAGGCATTTCTTAAAGCGCTCCTTGTCTTTTTTTGAGATAGCGCTGAGCCATCCGCCGTGACCTGCCGCAAGAGCGAGGTTTTCTTCGATCGTCATACCCGGAGCCGAACCCTTCATCGGATCCTGGAACAGTCTTCCGATAGAACGTGCGCGCTTGTGCTCTGGTGTTAGGGTGATGTCTTTGCCGTCAAGAACGATACTGCCGCTGTCGGTGATGAAGGTGCCGCCGATCGCGTTGAACAGGGTGGATTTTCCCGCGCCGTTTGCCCCGATAATGGTGATGAAATCGCCGTCGTTGACGTTGAGGCTCAGGTCGGAGATCGCAACCTTTTCGTTGACGGTGCCTTTGTTGAAGGTGAGGGTGATACCTCGGATATCAAGCATCTCTGCGCACCGCCTTTCTGTGCTTCAGCTTACGCATCAGCATTGGGTACCTTGAGCTCAGATACGGCCCGCTGATGGCGATGATAACGATTACCGACGAAACGAGCTTGAGCATGAAGGACGGCATGTGCAGTCTGAGAGCGACCGTATAAACGATACGGAATATGACCGCTCCCAGTACCGCGCCGACAGCGCGTTTCGGGATCCTGCCCTTTCCGAGGAAGGTGCCGCCGATGAGCAGCGACGCCAGCGCTACGGTGACCATGCCTGTTCCGACGTCGATAGACATCGATTTCTGGCTCTGAGCAAACAGGCAGCCTGATAAGGCGGTGAAGGAATTCGCGATACACAGTCCGACGATGGTTGTCATGGTCGGGTCGATGGAAGATGACCGAACCATGGCGGGATTGTTGCCTGTCGCGCGGATTGCAAGTCCGAGTCTGGTTCTCAGAAACAGCGACAGAAAGATAATCACCAGCACGACTGCCGCCAGACCGATGATGATCTCATGGCTGAAAAATGCAAGGATCTTTGTCGCGGTCTTGTATGCGTCGGTACCGCGTTCAATTCCGAGCAATGAAAGGATTCCGTTGTGGAAATCCTTGATGACCGGCTTGAAATCGGTAAAAATGGTTTGTGTTTTATTCAGGTTCAACAATGATTTGTCGCCCATAATAGCGATGTTGACGGAATACAAGCCTGTGTTGACGATGATTCCTGCCAGCAGGCTGTCGACGCCCATCTTTGTCTGCAATATGGCGGTGACAAAGCCTGAAACGATTCCGCAGAGCATTGCCGCCGGGATAGATAGATAAGGGTGTCCGTATAATGCCACCACAGCGCCTACAGCGGCGCCGAGGGTATAACAGCCGTCGGTAGATAAGTCGCACACGTTGAGCATCGAATAGCTGAGGAACAGCGCCAGCACCGTCAATGCATTGAACAAGCCCAGCTCAACGGCCGTTGGAAGTGAACTGAGCAGTCCGCCGAAAAATTCCATACTGTACTCCTGTTTACATCAATGTATTAGGATATCCGTGATGATATCCGATCAATCAAATGATTCCGCTGTCTTGATCTCCTCTACCTTTGTAGAGTAGGGTGCAAACGCTTTCTTGATAGTTTCGAGATCATAGCCGATTGCCGCGCAGGTGTCGGTATTGACGGTTGCGATACCGTTGTCAAAGGTCTTGACCGCGGTTTTTGCGGGGTCGCTGCCGTCGACGAGAATGCTGTAGGTCATGTTCGCGGTTTCGGTACCGAGAACCGTGTAGTCAACGCCGTATCCGAGGAACGCGCCGTTAAGAGCAAAGCTGTCTGCGCCGCCATAGTGAGGAATATTCGCTTTTGAGAAAATCTCATAGATGGATAATTCCGCTTCCATGATGGTGTTGTCGGTGGGAGTGAATACCGCGTCGACCTTGTCGTCGGCGAGTGACTGGGCTGCCATCTTGACCTCTTCGGCGGTGGTGCCGTTCTGTTCGATGTACTTGACTCCCTTTTTGTCAAGATATGCCTTTGCGTCGGCGATAGCTCCGGTTGACGCGTCCTGACCGATGTCGTATAACAGACCGACGGTGGACGCCTCGGGGTTGGCGGCAAAAATCAGTTCCATAATGGAGTTGGTGTTGAGATAATCCGATGTACCGGTGATGTTTGCGCCGGGAGCCTCCATGTCGCTGACCAGCTTGACGCCGACGGGATCGGATACCGCCGCGAATACGACGGGGATCTCATTATCCTCGGTCGCCGACTGCATCGCCATTGCGACGGGAGTGGCTACGCCTATCATCAGGTCGACGTCCTCAGCGACGAAGTTTGCGATGATCTGGTTCATGATGTCAGCGTCTGCGTTGCAGTTTTCGCTGAGGATCTCAAACTCGACGTCGTTTTCTTTGCCGAGCTTGCTCAGTCCGCTCTTTACATTGTCGACGATCTGGTTGAGCGAGGCGTGGTCTACATAGTTGCAGATGCCTACCTTGAAGGATTTCTTTACGGTTTTGGTGTCAGAGCCCGCATTGCCCGAGCAGGCGGTCATAACGGTTGCGATCATAAGTACGGTCAGTAAAACTGCGATGATTCTTTTCATGATAAATTCTCCTTATTTGTTAAATGATTAATAGTCTGCGGATATTACTGATGAATTCGCCATCGCATTGTTAAGAGTATCATAATTCCTCCTGAGAATTAAAAATGAATATAAAATAAAAACCCTGTCCCTGCATAACTGCCGGGACAGGATACTTCCTGCGGTGCCACCCTGCTTGACGCGTTTCAGCGTCCTCTCAACACGTAATTAATTACGCCGACCCGCTTTACGTAGGGTCAATCCGTCTCACATACTCTGTGTTTCCGCATTTCTGTTCGCCCTCAGAAGTCCATTCGGTCATATATTCTCTGCTGCGATTTCACCGTCCGCAGCTCTCTGTAAGACAAGTGATAAGACCTACTTACTCTTCGTCATCGGTTTGGATTTTAATTTGTATGTATTTTAACGCATAAATCGGAGTTTGTCAATATTTTTTCGGAAAAGTATTACTGTTTCGGGTATTTGCGGCTATTATGTATGACATTGCAGGTAGAGCCGCATAATAGATAAATGAATGCGTCTTGCCTTCACCGTTCAGGTGTGATATACTTAAGCTGATATTTGGATATTGGAAATGACAACAGTGAGAGGATAAATATGAGTGAAATTTTCAGGCTGGCAAAGCCCAGAAAAAAAGGACTGCTGCATTTGGTGTTCAGCCGGTTTTCCGTTATAGTACTGCTGATTTTGCTGCAGCTTGCGATGTATATATTCTTTTACGGCTGGCTCATCACCTGGCTGCCGTTTTTCTCGGCGTTTCTGGTGGTTTTCAGCGTAATAATGATTATCTATCTGTTCAACACGGGTATGGATTTCAGCGCAAAGCTGACATGGATGTTTCTGATCTCCGTATTCCAGGTACCCGGCGCGATATTTCTGCTGTTCACGAGAATGAATGTCGGGTACAGAAAGCTTGAGCGCAGAGAAAGAACTCTGATACTGCAGACCCGGACCGCCATTCCTCAGTCGCAGAATGTTCTTGACGCGCTGAAAAAGGACGGCTCAGGCATGGACGCTCTGGCGAGGTACCTGAACCGCACAGGCTGTTTTCCCATATACAACAACACCGAGGTCACATACTTCCCCATAGGCGAGGACAAGTTTGCCGCTATGATAAAGGCTCTTGAGGCTGCCGAAAAATTCATCTTTCTGGAATATTTCATAGTTGAAGAGGGCTATATGTGGGGCAAGGTTCTCGAACTGCTTGTTGCGAAAGCGGCTCAGGGAGTTGAAGTGCGTATGATGTACGACGGAATGTGCGAGATGTCGCTGCTTCCCTCGAACTATTGCAGACTGCTTGAAGAAAAAGGAATCAAGGCAAAGGCTTTTTCTCCCATCAGACCTGTCGTATCCTCGCATTACAACTACAGAGATCACCGTAAGATACTTGTGATCGACGGCGAGACAGCCTTCACCGGAGGCGTCAATCTCGCAGATGAGTATATCAATCTGACCGAACGCTTCGGGCACTGGAAGGACACAGCCATCATGCTCAAAGGCGAGGCAGCAAAGAGCTTTACGCTGCTGTTTTTGCAGATGTGGAACATCGACGAGAAAAAACCTGAGTTCTCTCAGTGGCTTGAGGGTGCGGTAAGCGCGCCGAAAAATCCCTCGGGGTACGTGATCCCCTACGGAGATTGTCCCCTGGACAACGAGAAGGTCGGAGAGACCGTCTATATGGATATAATCAACCGCGCAAAAGATTACGTGCATATCATGACGCCTTACCTTATTCTCGACGGAGAGCTTGAAACCGCGCTGAAATATGCCGCAGGCCGCGGAGTAGACGTAAAGCTGATACTGCCCGGCATTCCGGACAAGAAAGCGGCTTACGCTCTGGCAAAATCCCACTACAAGCGCCTTATCGCGTCAGGTGTGAAAATCTACGAGTACACACCGGGATTCGTTCACGCAAAGGTATTCGTCAGCGACGGCTGCAAGGCAACCGTCGGTACGATCAATCTTGATTACCGCAGTCTTTATCATCACTTCGAATGCGCGGCATACATGTACAAAACAGCTTGTATTCCCGAAATAGAGCTTGACTTTCAGCAGACGCTTTCAAAATGCCGCGAGGTAACACCGAGGACAATCAAAAGCGAAAAAATCTCATATAAACTGCTGGGCACACTGATGAAGTTCTTTGCGCCTTTGATGTAAAAAAACAAATGGGGCTGCCGCCAAATCTTTCGATTTGCGGCAGCCCCTTATATATCAGCCGTTTCTCTTTATAAAGTCGCGCAGGATCGCGATATACCGCTCGGGATCGTAAAAATAACTCACGCCGTGAACCGCGTCGGGAAAGGTGTGCCTCTCCACGCAATCGGGATTTGCAAGCCGTATTTCCTCGCTCATTTCATTCGGGACAAAGCAGTCCGCCTCGCCGTGAATAAGCAGCACCGGCTTGTCGGTGTTCCTCACAGCGTTCGCGGCGGTCAGGTTACGCGGAATTATCAGGTGACCGTACACGAGCGCGGAAACGCGGATAAGCGCCCACAGAAGCCTCGGGCATTTATACCAACGCTTTGCGACGTAGAAAATAATGTCCCGCGGCGAGCTGTACGGGCAGTCAGCGCAAATCAGTCTGACGTTATCCGGCAAAGCAAGATCTGCCGCCATCACGACCGTGGCCGCGCCCATCGAGATTCCGAAAAGATAGATCGGCTTATCCTTGCCGAAGCGTCCGTTTGCGTATTCTATCCAAGAGAGCACGTCGCGGCGTTCGCGTATCCCATAAGCTATGGTGTGACCGCCGCTGCCGAAATGAGCGCGCTGGTCAACAAGAAGGACATTGTAACCCTCGTCCTGGAGGAACTGCCCTATTATACTGAAATGAAGAACCGATGAGCCGCGGTAGCCGTGAAAGCAGATACACAGCGGCGCGTCGTCCGACTTGTGATAATACCGTCCCGAAAGCCTAACGCCGTCGTATGCTCTCGTCTGAACACGGCTGCAGGGAATTTCAGAGAGCTTTCTCGCCTGAGCCTTTATCTCGTTGAACATATCCATGTCGTCCAGAAACGGCTCGGTTTCAATTTCATCGGCGTTGCGGTGCGGCGAGTAAAATACTATGTAGTACGGAACAATCAGCCCAATAAGAACGGCTGTGAGAAGTACTGAAAGTACGATAATGAGAACAATCATATTATCATCTCCGAAAATACCTTATCACATTTTCCGGAAAATTGCAATGATAACTGGATTGAAATTTACGATCGCTGTCTTTTGACCGCTATCTCTTTTTATAGATAACAAGCTCAGGGTCGGCTCCCTCTGCGCCGTAGGTGCATATCAGGATAAAATTCATGTTGGCAAGAACGCCGAAGCATCTGTCTGAGCCAAATTCCGATTCCAGCTGATTTCCGAGATAGGTCGTTTCGTCATCAAGGAATTTTGCGTTCATGCCATTCGGCAGCCGGAATTGAAGATTGACGTACTTTCCGACGAGCGCGTTCAGCTTTTCTACCTTCGGCATGCCCTCGATATGAAGGTCGTTTATCTCTTCGATAAGCTTCTGCTTGAACGCCTCAAACTGTCCGTCGTCGCTGAGCTCCTTGTATCTTTTCCAGTAATCAAGCTTTGGCAGCATCTCTTTCATATACGCGCGCGCCTGTTCTTCGGAAAAGCCCTCCTTGACCATATGAGGTATACAGACATCTATCAGATCGTCCATATCGCTGTAGACATATTCTCCGTCGGCATAGCACCACTTGCAGTAATCCTCATTCAGCGTTCCGTCCTGATTTCTGGCAAAGATTCCCTCCTCAAGCGGCATGCCGCAGCACTGGCAGATAAGCTGACGCGGCGCTCCAAGCAGAGTATTGATAGAAACACCGAAAAGCTCGGACAGCAGTTTCAGCGTTTCGGTATTCGGCACCGTTTCTCCGTTCTCCCAGCGGGATACCGCCTGACGCGTCACAAAGACCTTTTCGGCGACTTCATCCTGTGACATACCTTTCTTTGTCCTGAGTTCGTAAAGAATTTCTTTTGTATCCATAATAACACCTCCTGATAATATTATAGCACTGAAGAATCACCCTGAAAAGCAACCGCTTGTTGCTTTTCAGCAGCAAAAAACGCTTTGGCTTTTGTTGTCACAATTTCCTCCCGAAAAAGTGCTAATGTTTATTAGCTTTATTATAGCTGATATTCCGTTGGCTTGTCAAGTGCCGCGTGTCTTAGTTTGAGTTTTTCCTTTTTGCGTATACAAAAGCTCCTATGTTTGCTGAATTAATTCCGTTGCACAGCTATTCAACACGATGCTAAAAGGACTGTGATTATGTACAAGGAGTATTGACGTTAAAAGGGTATTCTTTGTATAATATTAACAGAGATTATGTATTTCCTCACCCAAAAAAAACGAAACAGGAATTACGTAAAGCTAAATATGTTTTTCAGGAGGCGTTATTAAAGCATTTCTGAACACTTTTCCGTACTGCGCACGGCTCCTGGTCGATAATTCCGAGGTAGAAATCGGATTGATCTGAATTGTGCGCTTTTTATCTTTTCCGTCCACCTGTGCGTAAACATAAGTGCTGTTATTATTCTTTATGGCAGTCTTGAGATTATTTTCGTCCGTAGCATAATCGCACTGACTGAGATTCAGCCCGTCGCTGTACTTGCCGCATGGAATCCTATATATGCACCGTGCTGATTTGCATGATCACGCTGAATGTGCTCAACATTCTGGTTTTTGAGAACAACCGTATCAAAAAAGAGAAAAAGAAGTATTTTTTTCTTGCCTACTGTTTTATCGGTTTGGCAATAGCCGCCGAATGGCTGGGATACTTGCTGAATGAGCTTTCAGGTGCGCCGAGCGGGTTAATCATGAGAAAATAAAACAATCCTCAGCAGGGCATTAATTTCCTGCTGAGGATTGTTCTTTTGTAACAGATATAACGCAAAAAGCCGCCGGAAACTGAATCTCCGACGGCTTGATACACATGAATATCGACGCTTCTCTTATTCGGGCGTTCTTCCGCCGCAGAAATAAAAGATGGTAAGCAGTCCCGGACCGCAGTGCGCGCCTATGACTACGCCGAGAGAAGTGATTTCGATTTTGCCGATCATCGGGAACTCAGAACGGATCGCGGAGCTCACAAGTTCGGCGTCGCTGAGGCAGTCGGCGTGAAGAATGTGTATCTCTGCTCCCGTGCAGTCAATCGCGCGCAGGTCGCGGAGTACGCAGTCTGTGATGTACTTAAGGGCATTTTTTCTGCCGCGGATCTTCTTCGCGACTTCGAGCGTGCCTTTGTCGGGAACGTACAGCACGGGCTTGATGTTCAGAATCGAGCCTACCAGCGCCGATGCGTTTGACACGCGTCCGCCTGCCTTAAGATAATTGAGGTCGTCAACGGTAAAGCGGTGGGCTATTTTCAGCTTGTTCGCCTCTCCCCACGCGATCACGTCGTCAAAGCTCATGCCTTCTTCCATCCGGCTGACCATATTCTGAACGAGCATTCCCAGACCGCCTGAGATGCACAGCGTATCCATGACGTAAAGCGTCTGTGTGGGATATTCAGCGCGTACCTGTTCGGCGGCGTTCAGCGCGTTTTTGTAGGAAACGGACATCTTCTCCGACATATCGAGAAAAATAACGTCCTTGCCTGTTTCCATCAGCTTTCTGAAAAAGTCGCAGTACATGACCTCGTTGATCATAGACGTCTTGAGGATATCGCCCTTCCTCATTCCCGCGTAAACCGCGGCGCGGCTTTCCTCGCGGCAGTCGTCCTCGTACAGAACGCTGCCGACCGTGTATGTGTAGGGAATAAACGGAACGCCGTGTTCGTCGAGCCAGTCACGTGTCAGATCAGAGGTTGACGACGTCGCTATAATGTAGTCTGCCATTTTGCACTCCTTTTCCGAGTCACAATACCTGAATATTATAACTCATATGATATTTTCTTGCTTTCGGTCACTTTCGCGTTATTGCACAAAAAATCTCTGATTTGAGTTTATCATAAACTCAGACTTAAGTCAATATCAGCAGCTTCGGAATATTAAAACTTTATCAAGTGCGGCAAAACAAAAAGCCCGTAACCGCCTTGTCAGGGGCAGTTACGGACTGTATGATAATTTAGTTATCTCCTGTAATTCAACGCCTTCTGGATATCCTTAAGCTCTCCGAGGACGAAAGCGATGTCGGCGGGCTGAATAACAGTGTTGGCGTCGGGGATCATTACCTTGTCTCCGCGCTTCATAGTCAGGATATTGATATTGAATCTCTTTCTGACGTCAACCTGAACGATAGATTTGCCGTACCAGTCCTTCGGCACCTCAAGCTCGTAGATATAATAGTCCTTCTCAAGGTGGAACAGGTCAAGAATATTGTCAGACGCGTATTTGGTGGCGATGCGGTGCGCCATCTGCTTTTCGGGGTAAACGACCTCGTCGGCGCCGTTGCGGAGCAAAAACTTCATCTGTACGTCGTTCGTGGCGCGCGAAATTACCCTTTTCGCTCCAAGCTCGCTGAGAAGAGAAGTGGTTTCCAGCGAGGTCTGGAAGTGTCTGCCGAGGGTGACAAAGCAGACGTCAAAATTATCAATGCCCAGGGTGCGGAGAAAATCCTCGTTTGTGCCGTCTCCGATCTTCGCGTCGGTCACATAAGGCAGGATATCGTTGATGCTGTCCTCGTCGATATCTATCGCCATTACTTCACAGTGAAGCTCTTCCATTCTCTGCGCGATATGGGTTCCGAATTGTCCCGCGCCTATAACTAAAACTGATTTCATTTTGATTCTCCTTTAACCGATTGATATTTTTTCGAGCGGCAGACGGGAATTCGTACTGCCCGATGACGGCACCGCCGCGTAAATCAGCGTCAGTCCTCCGACTCTGCCGAAGAACATCAGCACCATTAGTATTGCCTTTGACAGCATTGAGAGCTTTGTTGTTATTCCGAGCGTCAGGCCGACCGTTCCGATACCGGAGCTCGTCTCAAAAAGGCAGGTCAGCAGCGGAAGATTATCGACCCTGCTGATGATAACGCCGCTTATGAACGCCAGCGACAGATACATGAACAGTACCGCGCCCGCGTTGCGGACGATATCGTCTCCGATTCTTCTTTTGAATGCCTGAACGTCCTTTCTCCTGCTGAATACCGTGATCGCCGCCAGGAACACGACAGCAAAGGTAACGGTTTTCATACCGCCCGCGGTCGAACCCGGCGAGCCGCCTATCAGCATGAGGATTATCATGACCGCTACGCCCGATTCGTTCATCTGCGACAGATCCTGCGAGTTGAAGCCCGCCGTCCTTGTCGTTACGGATTGGAAAAACGAGCTTATGATTCTTTCCGGCATATTCAGATTGCCGTATTCGGTAAAGAAGAACAACACAGCCGGCAGCACAATCAGCAGCAGCGTGGAAAACAGCACAATCTTGCTCTGGAGAGAATATCTCTTGAAGCGGTATTTGTTGGCTTTTATATCGCCCCATACGAGGAAGCCGATACCGCCTGAGATGATCAGCAGCATTATGATGCAGTTGAGGTAGATATTGTCGCCGTAGGTCGTCAGAGAAGAAAACTGCTCACGCGTTCCCATAAGGTCAAAGCCCGCGTTGCAGAACGCCGAGATCGAATGGAACAGAGAATACCAGATACCCTTGAGGATTCCGAAATCCTTGCAGAATACCGGCAAAAGCAGCAGCGCGCCGATAAGCTCGATAAGCACGGTCGTTTTCAGGATAAAGCCTGTGAGACGCACCATTCCTCCGACATGCGGAGCCGCTATGGAATCCTGCATGGTGCTTCTGTGCCAAAGGCCTATCTTCATGCCCGACGCGCGCATTACAGCCATTCCGATCGTGATAACGCCCATTCCGCCGATCTGGATAAGCGTGATGATAACGCACTGTCCGAAGAACGACCAGTATGTAGCCGTATCGTGTACGATCAGCCCCGTTACGCAGGTCGCTGAGGTCGCGGTGAACAGCGCTTCGGGAAACGGAGTGAATACGTGCTGCGCGGAAGAAATCGGAAGCATCAGCAGCAGAGTTCCTGCCATTATAAGCCCGAAGAAGCTCATGATAATAACCTGGAAGGAGCTGAGGCCTCTTCGTTTTTTACGTTTTTTCAATTCAGCCATTTTTATTCCTCTCATAAGGTCGTCACAAAGGGCAGCTCCGTTTCGGAGACGCCGTTTATGCCATTGACTTTATTCAAATACTTATAGTACCAATCAGGTATATAATAACACACTTTTTTTCAAATCTCAATACGTATTTCATACCGAAAAAAATATTCATTTTCCGCCGTGTTTAAAGCCGCAGCAGTACCACCCTAAAGGGTGGTACTGCGTCAACCCGAATATTCACCCGTCGCCAGCCCGAATTTCAGTGCCTCCTTCAGGTCAAAATAGCTGTCGCGCTTTGTCACTCTGCGGACGTCCTTGAGCGGCTTGCCCGTGACGTCGGAGATGATTCCGCAGAGGACCTGCTGAGTTTCGCGGAGCATGGAGAGCTGTTCATCGATCTCATCGGGCTTCATGCCGCTGAACGTGTTATGAGTGCTCGGATCGTGAATCATGACCTTTGTATGCGAGAGCATCTCACGCTTGGTTCCGCAGAGGAACAGGATAGCTCCCATGCTCGCCGCGAGACCAGTACAGACGGTCCTGACAGGCGATTTCATCGTCCTGATGTAGTCGACAACGGCAAGGCCGCTGAGACACTCTCCGCCGGGTGAATTGATGAACAGGGTGATCTCTTCACCCGTATCGGTCTGCTCGAGATACATCAGCTGCTGCAGCAGAGAGTTCATGCTCGCTGCGTCTACCTGCTCCGTGAGGAACAGCATGCGCTTCTTAAGAAGCGCGTCGCTGATCGGGTATACCACCGTTCCGTTTGCGGTTTCTCTGATAATATTTGCCATTATTCATACATCCTTTCTTCGAAATTATCAGTGCACACGTCACGGCACGGAGCGGAAGGCTCCGCATCGCAACGGCTGTAGTTTATGTGTGTTGTGATGTCGTATTTGACCACCTTTCTGGCAGGCGTGCCCCTGACGAAGAGGTAGCACTCGCCCAAAGGCATATTGAGCAGCGCGCTCGCAGGCTTGTTCGCCCTTTGAGCAAAGAGCTGCGCTGTATGGATATCCTGCACTCCGAGCACAAGCTGCTGGTCGCAGTTGCCGATGATGGTGGACGCCCGTGCCGTGCCGTACAGCGCCTCAAGCTGAGCTACGGACTGCAGGATAACGCTGACATAGATCTCACGGCTGCGGATATTGCTGCTGATTTTGTCAAAATCGGGAATATAGACATTTGTGGCAAAATCATCAAGGTACAGCCTTACAGGTACGGCAAGCCGTCCGCCGATACTGCGGTCAGCCGCTGCAATCAATCCCTGCAGAGCCTGCGTCCAGAACAGGTTGACCAGCCTGTCCTGAGAGCGGTCGGTGTCGCTGACCGTCAGGAACAGCGCGATCTTACGGTCACTGAACGCCGAGAAATCCACCTGCGGAGTTCTGCTGTACATATCGACCGCTTCTCTGAAATCAAACGAGCTCAGATTGGTAGCGGCAATGCCGAGCACGCTCGCAGTCATCTTGTCAGCTTCGGCCATGACGCAGAACTCACGGTACCGCCTGACAGCAAAGCTGTTGGGACAGAGCAGCTCATGCTCGTTCATCATCTGGTCGTAGCGTCTGATGCCTGTCTCGGCAATGACCCGGTTGACGTATTCGAGTGTATGCTCCTCCTCGGGAAGCGCCTCGAGCACATAGGCGATGACACTCGAAACGTACATTCTCGCGGCAACGTCCCAGAACGGTTCCTTTTCGCTCATCGACCTGATGACGATCTCGCATACGCGGAGAATGTCCTTCTGGTCATACTCAGCTCTGACAGGGTCATACCTGATATAGCTGAGCGGATTGTAGCCGACATTGCCCTTCATATTGACAAAGTCGAGATGCCAGACCTCGTAGCCGTTCGCCCGCAGCAGCGGTGCAGTCTCGCGGTACAGCGTACCCTTGGCGTCGGATACGATCATATTGGTATTCGCCTGCATAATGTTCGGCTTGACATAGGAACGGGTCTTTCCAGCTCCCGAAGGGCCGACCACAAGGACGTTATTGTTGATGCCGGTCTCCCATGTATCATTGCTGATGAACGTATCCTTCGCCAGGATACTTGATGACTTATATTGAATGCGCTTCTTATCAGTCATTATTATCACTCCTTTGATTATCATTATTGTGAAGTCGCTTATTCAAAACAGCTATCGGAATTGCGAGCAATTCATATGCCAGCTGATAACTGCGGCGGTGGTTCTCGTTATCGAACAGCTCCCACCAGAGCCCTTTCATAGGATCATTGATACAGAACAGCATCTCTTCCTGATCCTCATCTTCATCCGGATCGAAGTTCGGATTGTACTCAATAATGTAGTTCTGACGGACTTTTACAATCCTTTCATCGTTGTCCGTCATCGCAAGCATCGTATCGAAGTATTCCTCAAAGGTAAACATACGGTAATAGTAAAAGCCGCGCGCTTTCTTCACGTCGTCCAGCTGAAACAGGATATCGTTCCAGAACCGGACGTCAAATCTGCTTCTGCAGTACGCGCGCATCTTTACCCTGTGGTTACTGATATCTTGTTCGATACGCATCGATTCCTTAATCGGCAGCGTCAGAGCGTCAATGAGCCGGCCGACAGAAAGAGGATCGTTGTCGCGGTACCTCTTAACGGCGCACTCCGCAATATCTCCATACGTCAGTTCGGCGAACACCTCCCGCCGTTTCACGTCATCTGTCACCGTTTCAAACAGTACTTTATAGTAATCGGGAAAGATGTCCGAAAGACGCATGTCGCACAGTTCACGGAGAATCTGCTGCCGGGCTTCGGGATTGCAGAACGTCTTATCCTTAGACGCCTGCAATCTCTCTGCAAATCTGAACTTATCCATTCTGCTCCTCCTTTCTCTCAGCTTCCTCAGCTTTCAGCATAGTACTGATCTCCTCGTGCGTCATATAGACGTCGAGGTCATCAGACGGAAGCTCAAGAGTGAAGTCGATGACTTCCTCGTGATCGATATTCGCATCAAAGCGTTCGCAGCAGTTCCGGAATGCCTCAAATATCGGCATGGGACACTCACCCTGAATAACCATGTACTGCTTGTACCTGCGGTAGTAACCAATCAGGAAGTTTGCCGCACAGATGTAGAATTCCTCCTTGTTATCAGGGTAGTTATCGGGTTCGTACATCAGTACATCGGCAATCGCATCAAGCGTATGGTTAAGCGAGCCGATAAGATATGTAACCATGTCCGCAGGATTGCCCTTGAGCGTTACATGGAGCTCTCCGTCTTCGACCTTGCCGCTGACGAATGTCTGTCCGGCAGAGCTGACTTCACTGATGATTTCATTTGTGTTTGAATTATTGTTCATATTATTTTTCCTTTCTAAAGTAAAATTTAGATTACATTTTTTATTTGTAATCAATGGTTCACTCGAGTGCGCAGCACTATTTAAAAATTTAACATCAGGCAGTAACCGACCAAGTTGAAGCTTCGCAGAGAGTTATCTCAGAGAGTCGGTGTAAAAAAAACTTAGCGGGCAGGCGTCCCTGTATAGACGTCTGCCCGCTTGTAATGATCAAGAATTCAAATTGTCATGTTATCATGCGCGTAGCGCTTTTTTGTGTTTTTTATTTTTCTTGTAAATCCTATAGTACTTACAATACATAAAAAACATATAAAGCCGAAAACCCGCTGTTTTTCTGTGTTAATGCGCACTGTTTTTTATAATTTCCTGATCGGATTTCTATTTTTCCTTTCGGTTTATCCGTTTATCCTTTGAGTTATACATGTTATTTCTTAATAAAATACTATTTTCTTGGAAATCTGCATTATTCTCCTAATTCGAAATCCTTATTATCCTATTTTGCCAGAAATTTTATCTGTTATTATGCGGCATTTATCCTATAATTTAATATAGTTATCCCAGCTTGCTATTTGCTTTTGAACACCTTTCTGACCTCATCCGGATAAACAAAGCTGCCGCTGCACAGTTTTTGTTTGTCTGAGATAAAGGTGACCTTGTAGTACATTCCCATCTGAAAAACCAGCTTCGAGCCTGTGAGCTTATTCAGATCGTAAATATACTTTCCGTACATCTTTCTGCAGCGTTCGTTCTCGCTTGCCTCCTCAAAGAAATTATTTCCGCTGTTTCTCTCTTCGATATGGCAGTATACCTTTTCAAAATCATCGCTTTCCTTCGGCTCAAAAAATAATACGTCCAGAAATTCATTCGTGTCACGAAGCGTTACGCCCGTCACCTTTTTGCCGTCCTTGTTCTTTACCGCGTCGATAATAAATCCGTAGTACAGCCACGTGCAGAGCAGCGCTTCGGTGTATTCCGCAACCTCTTTAACAATTATATCCCTGTTCTTTTCGGAATCGGTGCTGAAGTGGTGTATCATTTCAGCGGAATTCTCACCGCGCCTTGAGTGCAGCTTATAGTATGTGCCGAAGAGATCCATGACCATTCCCTGCGAACCTGGGTTCTTGCGCGGATTAAGAGTTGATAGATAGTTTACGATCTTGAAGTTTTCGGGACATTTTCCGCGCCTGATTACCATGATTTTCCGCATCATATAGTGCTTTATCATCATTCTGTTGACGGTGTTGCGGTACACCTCCTGCGGCTCAGGGTCTGCTTCGGCTTTTCTGCCGTAGGTTACCGCCTCATCGGGCTTGGATAACACAATCAGCTCCCTGGGAAAATTGCCCTCAGCCCTGTCGAGCTTTGCGACGGCATATCCCATCGCCTCGGCGGGATAATAGACGATCTGTCCGCTTCTCCTGCCGATGCTGTTGGCGTAGTCGAAAAGCGGCATATTTCCGCTGATAACAAAACGGTCGTCGTGCCTTTTGGCGTTTTCCGAACCCTCGGCAGCTTGGGGCAGCTGCTCCAGATTGACAAGCTTTCCGAAAAATACATTCGGCTTTGTACGCGCGCCGCGTATAGAAGCGTCAATATAGATATCCGTCGCGGCGAGCTTGAGAAGGCTGTCCCTGAGAACCAGACGCAGAGAACCCTCGCGCTTGAGATTCGTCTGCTGAGAGTTGCCCGTCATGACTTTCAGAAGAAGCTGATAGTTGATCTCACAGCCGTTACGGGCTCCTTCGTTCTTATTCAGATAATCCTGATAAATCGTATAGAGCGCGTCGTGAACCATTCTGTCAAAGTAAGTGAAACGCACCTGACGCTTGTCCAGAGGATTGACCGAAAACTCGACGGTTCTGTCCTTGGCGACATCGTGAATCATTACGTAGCCGACCTCGAAATGGTTGGCGAACAGCTCCTGACAGAGCTTTGAATTATTCATGCAGAATGTTGTTTTTTTATTTATTATCACTTTGGCTCCCACCTTATCTTGCTCATCTTGCCGACTGCCTTGCGGAACTGCTCATGCAGCAGCTCGTCCTCTTTCAGCTGCGCGATTTCCTGCTCCGACATGCCCATCGCGTCCAGATAACGTTCTGCCCCTTCGGTGAACAGATCGTGCTGCCTGTCGTATTCGAGAATCACCTCGCGGTTCGGCTGACCGTAGCGGTGCTTCAGCAGCTTAAGGCTGATTTTGCGCGGTTCCGTTGTATCGTCTCCCGTTACGTCCTGCATGCCTATGAGCACCTCGGCGGAAAACTCGATGTTTCCGCTTTCCTTGAACGAGCCCATGTTGACGGTGTTCACGACAGAAAGAGCGTCGTCTTTTTTTTCGCCGGTATAGGAGCTTCGGTTCAGCGAGCTTATCAGGATAATGGGAATATTTGTTTTCAGCTCGAACAGCTCGTGAATTACCGCGTCAACGTTCTGCCTTTCGGTCGCGTATTCCTTGTTGCTGCTGACGATTTGCAGATAGTCAATAATCACAACGGGCTGCCTGTTTCTGTGATGTTCCTTACAGAAGGGTATGAAATTCTTGATGATACCTTTGATCTCCGACACGGAGCCCTTGAACACCGCGTTCTCAAAGTTCCTGCCCGGTTCGATCACGTAAAGACAGGCAAGGTTATGCTCGGCTGTCTTGCGCACATGCTCGTCAAGAAACTCAAACCTCTTCCTGTCATTTTCACCGTCGCCTCTGAGATCCCTGAAAATAAAGTCGCGCGAGGTGATTCCGCTGAACAGCTTCCTCTCTTTTTTCATCTCAGGCTTGCTCAGCTCGCGCCAAAGATTGCGGTTCAGCGACTTTGCGTTGATCTGATTGCGTGACATCTCAAGCGAAAAATAAAGCACCGGCACGCCCCTTGAGGAAAAGTGCTCAGCCATCTGGAGCACAAGGCTCGTTTTTCCCGAACCGGGCTTCGCTCCCAGCACGTTAAGGCCGCTGGCAAGACCTCCGCCCAGCATCTCGTCGAGAGTATTGAATCCTGTTTTTATCAGCCGCGGCAGCTGCCTTTTTTCGTCAAAGAATTCAGATACTCCGCTCCGTATTTTTTCAAACTGAACCGTGTTCTTTTTGATGTGATTATCCTTCATATTTCCACCTGTTTTCTTTAATTATCCTTATTATACACAACATTATCCTTTAATGTCAAGGCGTAAATCTTCTTCTGTTTTTTGCTCGTTTTTATTTAAATTTTCAGACCTTTATGATATAATATAATTACTAAATTACAAGGAGTGATTATCATGAAAATCGCTATGTCAAACGATCATGCCGGCACATCAATGAAATACGAGATCAAAGCCTATCTTGAATCTCAGGGTCATACGGTTGTCGATTTCGGAGCCTATGACGAGAATTCCTGCGACTTGTCGGATTTCGTCCTTCCCGCCGCCCTAGCCGTCGCAAAAGGAGAATGCGACAGAGGAATCTTCGTTGACGGAGTAGGCTACGGAAGCGCAATGATCGCGAACAAGGTCAACGGAATATACGCCTGTGTTTGCCAGGATCCATTCTGCGCGCAGCTTGCCCGTCAGCACAACGACGCAAACGTCCTCTGTCTAGGCGCGAAAATCATCGGCGGTATGATTGCTATGGAAATTGTAAAGACTTTCATGGCAACTCCTCCGCTGACTGCCGAAAAATATGTGCGCCGCGTCAAAAAGGTGCAGAAAATCAACGATGAGCACTGTGTGCCCGTAAAGTAAAAAAACATAACACGACAAAGCCCTCCGAACCATTGCGGCTCGTAGGGCTTTTAATTTTTTCTTTTATCCTTTCACGCAGGAGTTTATCCATGCAATGAAGTTAGCGGTAGCGTCACCTGTACGCTCTGCCTCTGTGTGACCCTGCGCCCAGACGGTTTCGAAGTCAACGCTCTTCACCCCGTCGTATTTTTCAAGGGCGAGCGCGAGGTTTGCCTCGGTCGTGACCGAGGTGTTGAACTGCTCGATACCCGAACGGATACGCCAGTATTTCGCGACGTTGGATTTGCCGAAGCCATCTCGGGTTTCCATAAGGTAATAGAGAGGTGTGTACATATTTACGCGCTGCTCGACCGTATAGCCGACGGAATCGGTCTTTTCAAATGCCGCGGCAAACTCGGCGGCAAATTCGCTGTTCTGCTCTTTCAGAATATCGGCGAGGATTTTGTCGAAGTGCGCGCCCTTTCCGTCGCCGTAGCCGAAGAGATTGTTCTGGCCGTTCGGCTGGTCAAATGCCAACGGCGTTTCCGAAGCGGGCTTGCAGTTCTTCGCGAAATCCGCTATGCTCGAAATCGTGGCTTTTTTTGTGCTTTTGTCGTAGGTTACCCAGTTACCGTCCGCGTTCAGGTCGTTGATGTAATTCTCCGCACTGCCGTAGCTGTTGTGAAGCTGAGGGTCGGAAAAGTCAGTGTCGGACAGATAGTTATTAAGCGAAGTTTCGATCACGCTCTTGATATAGTCATAATAGCTGCCTGCCTGATAGATCCCTTCCTTGGATTCAGTCAGAGTAAGCGCATTGCCGTCCTTGTCGGTAAAGCCGGCGCTGTTGACATACTCCGCAAACGCTGTCGCCAGAGCGTCGGATACCGCCTTTTGCTCGGGAGCGCGCTCGGGTCGGGTGCAGCCCATCATCCACTCATACTCCGCGTTAGCTGTATCGAGATCGGTGATCGGGCACCATGACATCGAGCCTGCTACAGAGTCCGATACTCCCTCTACAGCGCCTATCGCCTTTAGATACGGGTCGTACAGCTCGCTGTCGCCCGACGCGCCGAGGATCGCCGACTGAGCTCCGCCGCCGCTCGTGCCGTATACAAAGATCTTCTCCGCATCACCTGCGAGAACGTCGTCGGAATAGCGCACGTAACGGATTGCCGCCTTGAGGTCGGTGACTCCCGTGGGCGCGCCATGGTCGATTCCGCGGCAGCCCGGGTAAACAAACACAAAGCCCTGAGAAGTGTATTCCGCGATCTGCTCGAGTATGATGTTCATATACTCTCCCACCGTGTTCTCCGACAAAGCCTCCGCGGCATAATACCCCGGGGTTTCAATCGGCATTACAACAGGCGCGGTTGCGGCGGAATAGCCGTTCTTCATGCCGCTGTCCTTTAGCTTGCAGGTAAATGTGCCGTCGCCGTTATCTTCAGCGTCCATATACGCGCCCGGAACAAATACCGCGAGCTTCTCGTATTTTTCATCGGCGGGAGTTTCGCAGTAGAGTATACCTGTCTGGAAATATATATCGTCGTCCGAGTTGTACTTCCACTTTGTCATATCGGGCTTTGACAGATTGGTTTTGATTTCAGCCGTTGTCGCGGTCTGAGATGCTGTGTCAGAGGAAGAGCCGCTGCCCGGATTTGCGCAGCCTGCCGCTGTGAGAGCGGTGACGCATAAGGCTAAGATGATTGCAGATAGTTTTTTTATCATACCGTTTTCTCCTTTTTATCATTCAGCCGGAGCCAGAATCGCCTTTATCGGGTAATTGTCAACCGTGAAAGAGTCCTTGCCCTTTATTTTCAGTTCAGGGAGTGATTTATCGGAATTGAGCTCTTCGGTGCACTGCTCATACGCTCTGTCAACCAGACTGCCCTTCATATCCGACATATCAGTCCACTTGCCGTCAGTGAACAGCCAGCTTTCGCCCTTGTTGATAATACCGCGGACGGTCATGCCCTCATAAAACTCCGTTGAATACGGGAATACCTCGGTGTACGTCATGCTGCCGTCGTCGCCTGTCACGCGCTTCATCGTCAGGACAACCGAATACTTCTCTCCCTTTTTGAGCGCGTATTCGCTCTTGAGGTCGGTTTTGTAATAGCCCGCGAGCGTGTGACGGTGTACACCCTTCTCCACAAGGGTTCCCGAGGACGGATTGCCCTCGCCGACGTCCTTGTAAATCTCGTAGGTCACCTCGGTTTTCGGAAGGCTTGTGGTGTACGCAATCTGATACAGGCTTTCATCTTCCTCCGCGTCAAACACATTCGCAGTCTTTGTTTCGTTCTCGTAGTCCGTGCTGCAGTACCATTTTGTCATCATCAGATCGTACTGGTCATAATTCGGCGCGCTGCGCTTTGCAGAATCGCCGCCGTCAAACACACAGCTCATTGCGGACATCAGGCTGTGGTCGTAATAGGAAATATATACATAGCCGTCGTCTGCGTCGTTTTCGTCCAGCGTAGTTAATCCCCAGCTGTTTTTGATGATCAGAGCGCCGTTTTCGGGAGGAGTAGTTTCCTCCATAACCTTTCCGTCGGGAGTCGTCCGCGAGAAGTTATCCTTTGAATAGTCGTCATCGTAGCCGACTACCGTGACCGCGTGATCGGGCTGGTCGGTTCCGCTGTAATACGACGCGTGTTTCTTTGAATTGAAGCCCAGGTGTGAAGCGCATAGAGCGATGGTAACGCCGTGCCCCTGACTCAGCTCGGATTTGATCGCGTTTATTCCGTCCTGATTCAGCGAGTAGTTGCCCTCGGCGTCAAGCTGCGCCGGACTCGGCAGCCTTGTACTGCTTTTGATATACGCGGTTACAGGTGCATTGCGGTATTCGGCGTTCAGCGGGAGCGTCCATTCTCCCTCCCATGAATCGTCATACGCGTACGGATACTCGCCCTTGACGCTCACGCTCTCATCAACAGGCCCGAAGCCCGCTCCGAAGAAATTCGAGTGGTGCACAAACGGGCCGCCGATTATGTACGCAGTAAAACCGTTTCCGCTCTCCGCTTCTGACAGGTCAAAGCCCTCGCCGACCTGAGATGCGCGAACCTTGCCCTTCACTGCGTCGTCCTTTGTGATTCCGTGGAAAAGGTACCACGAGATGTATTTCTCGGAAAAATTGACCTTATCATTGACCTCACCTGCAGGCACGCCCATATCGTTTTCGAACAGGTAGGAAATCTCGGCCGCGCCCGTAAGGCTGAACGTCCAGCAATCGCCGAACCACTGAGTCTTTACGGGAGTAACATAGTTCTTTCCCTCGAAGTTTCTCAAATCGACCTTTGACGGCAGCTTTGCAGCGTCAATTTCCGTAAAGTCCTCCTCTGCAGAAGGCGTACCGCTGCCCGAGGAGCACGCCGTGACAGTGCAGAGAGTCAATGCCGAAAGGATAACCGCCAATAACTTTTTCATCTCGAAGCACTCTCAATCAATATCATTGTTTTTATTACGTTATTAATTATACAGTAAGAGAAAAATGGATACAAGCAACCTTATTTTTACATAACTCAACCGTCGTTTGATGATTCAAATAGGAATTGAGTTTTATAGCAACGGTTTTGTGCGGCGGAAGGTTGCGATAAAATCGCAGTAATATGTTCTTGTGATTTCGTCCGCGATACACAGCAAGGGAATCACAGAGCTTTCCTGTCTGTATTTATAGGCGTTTATTTCGCCGTCGAGCGTCGTGATTACGATTCTTGTGGCGAGATTGCTGCGGCAGAGGGTTTCCATGCAGTCCTCAAGCTCTTCCTCGGGTATATCGGTTTTGCTGCTGATAACTGCGGTCGTCACGGGAGTGTTCATGCGCGAGTACATATTTGAAACCGCCTGTGTTGAAACGCCAAGCAGCTTTCCGAGCTGTTCCTGAGTATAGCCCTTTTCATTGCGGTATTTTCTGATTTGTTTTCCGATGACTTTCATTCTCAACCCTCCGTTGACTTCTGACAATATTGTAGCACACGGAAAAATGCTTGTCTATAATAAATACAAAAAAACACACGCCCGCAGACGTGTGTTTTGTAAAGCGCGGATCAGCCGAGCTTTTCGTTCATTTTCTTGATTCTGTGTCTGATCGAGAGGTAAATTATTGCCCAGATGAGCAGGAAGCCCGCGACGAAGATCACCGTGAAAACAAGAATTACGTTCCATTTGAACGGAATCCAGCCGTTGAGCAGATAGACGATGATGTAGTCGAGGAACAGCACCGAGCCCTGTATCAGGGACGCGATACCGATCTGGAGCTTTTCCACCTTATAAACCGCGCTGATGCCTGCAGCGATGAACGCCATGAGCGTAGACGTGAGTATTTCGGTGATCAGCTTTGAAACGGCGATCGTTTCTACAACGCCGTTTGCGCTGAGAAAAATGTATATAACCGCGAGAATCACAGGGCCGAGGCCTGCAAAGAGCGCGCCTCTCTTCAAGAATTCAATGATAAATTTTTTCATCTTACTTCAACTCCTTTTTGATATCGGCAAAGCATCTTCTCGAAACATAATCCCTGAAGCCGCTCTTGAAAATAACGTCTACCGAGCCCGAGAAAGCCGCCGAGAACCTTTCGATTTGTTTTCTGTTCGCAAGCGAGGACTTGTTGATCTTTATAAAATAGCCCGGCAGGATCTCGCTTATCTCGTACAGCCTCATTTTAAGCCTGTAGCGTAGGTCTTTGAACCGTCAACCGTGACACACTCGATCTCGCTGAACTTCAGCACCTTGATATCGTCCTCGGTGTAGGCGGTAATGCTGTCCTCGCCGCTGTAGCCGAGTACCATCTCCTCGAGCTTGTATGAAAAATCACCCTTTCTGTGGAGCGTCGCCTCGACAAGCTCCTCCTTGTTTTTGTCAATGTTAAGTTTGAATTTCATCTTCGCACCTCCTATGGTTGTATTATAGCACATAAAAATTATTTGTGTTGTAAATTAAGCTCATCGGTAATTTTTTTGCGCTGAACGGTACAGACCACTGCCTTAGGTTACAAAAAGGGCATAATGTGATACTGTTGTTCAAAACTAAGCGCCCGCCGACAAATGGATAAGATAAAATTATACGCGGACAGCAGAAATGCCGTCCGCGTTGTTTTATACTATCCAGTCGAACTGACCCGCGAGCTGCGCAGGGTCGCCCTCAAGCTCTATCTCTGACATATTGACGCCTATGCTGCCCTTCATCTTGATGAGCACGTTCTCGGCGCCTATCCGCCCGAAGCAGTCGCGCATATCCTTGATGTGCTTTCTCAGCAGCGCCTGCTTGTCGACATTGCCGCCCCAAAACACGGTGATTATCTCTCCGTTCGTGGCAAACGCGCCGTTTTTGTAAATAAGATATGCGAAAAGCTCATAAGTGAGCCTTCTGTCAAAGCGGGATGGCTTATTGTCGGCAAATACCGCAAAGTGACCTCCGCACCTGACCTTGAGCACCTTCTCCGACTTTACCGGATTGCGCAGCCATTTCAGCGCCTCGGCGATATCGTTCTCATCAAACGGCTTAGTGACAAAGCTGCTGCAGTGCAGCTTATGGCCGACCATAGCGTACTCGGTGTGACCAGTTATGAATATCACGTCGACATCGCGGTATTTATCATTAAGGAACTTCGCCGTCTCGATGCCCGAGATATTCGGCATCTCGATATCGAGAAAAACTATCCTGTTTCCTCCATGTATTTCAGGCGGATTACTGCGGCGGTGCCGCTTTCGTCCTGCGTGACAGTCAGCTCTCCCATATCGAGCGCCTTGAGCCTCAGCCGCACGTTCTCAAGTCCGATGCTCTTTCTGCCCTCCTGCGCGTCGGTCAGCTTGTTGCCGCCCGAACCGTCGTCCCTGACCTCGATCAGTATACAGTCCGGCTCGTCGTGTACAATAATTTGCACAAGTCCGCCCTTTTCATACGTTCCGACTCCGTAGCGCACCGCGTTCTCGACCAGCGGCTCCACACAGAACGCCGGCAGCATGAAGCGGTCTATCTCAATGTCGTATTCCACGCGCAGCTTTTCTCCGTAATTCATCATCTCGAGCCGCACGTAAGCCCTGATGTTCTTAAGCTCGTCAGAAAACGGTATCAGCATATTGTCGGTCATCGCCTCAAAATTCGCGCGAAGGTATCGTCCGAAGCTGTTTATTCCGTTATATAGCTCGGGGTTGTCAATGCTCTTTGCCTGCAGAGCCATCAGCGAGTTAAAGATAAAATGCGGCTGTATCTGTGCGACAAGCAGCCTTATCTTGTTCTCCTGAAGCTCCTGCTTGTTCTGCTCTATCTCGAGCTGCTTCTGTATCAGCTTGATTTGAGTATATTGTCATTATAGCACACCTGTACGCGAAAGTCATTATACTTTTAGCGAGGATTTGCCCTGTATAATGAAAAACACGGCTGCCATCGACAGCCGTACTTTTCAAAAAGGAGAGAATTTATGAAAAAATTAAAAGGAGTTATCTGAATTAAGTTTTTTCTTTGTTTGACTATAATATAAATCATAATCCTTAAAAAATACTTAACTTTTTTGAAAAGAAAAAAGAAAAAATTTTTTGAAATTATATTGACAGCGCACCCACTCCATGGTAGAATTAGTATGATAAGTATGATTTGTATAACTTTTCAGAAAGGACGATTTGATGGATAGACCCGAAGGAAAGAAAGCATGGACCGTAACGGTCGGCACCAAAGGGCAGATTGTTCTGCCAAAGGAAGCAAGAGAGATGTTTGACATCAACCCCGGAGATACTCTGATTATTTTGGGAGACAAACAAAAGGGAATGGCGATTCCGCCCAAAGCTCAGTTCTCTGACTTCTTCGGAAAAGTTTTTAACAGGTAACAAAGGAGTGTAAGGATCATGCCCAGTGTATTTGGTATTCCGCTTATCGGATTTATTCAGATGGTTCTCGGAACCGCGATCATTGTCTTTCTGGCAATCAAGTTTCTCAAACGTCCAAAGAAAAACAAAAAAGGCGAATACATTATCAAGGACGTTCATATCATCGTCGGCAACGGCGACGAGGCTTCTCATCAGTACGTCTATATCAAGGGCGGTAAGATCGAGGAAATCTCGGATATCCCGATTGAAAAGAAAAACGTGCAGATTATCGACGGCACAGGCAAAACCCTTATGCCGGGACTTATCGACAGCCACATTCATATTCAGGGCGGCTTCAACTGCCGCAACGAGGAGGAAAGCGACGCGTTCCTCAACGAAAAGATGCCGCAGATCTTCAAGGAGAGCGTTCTCCCCTACGGTATCACGACGATCAAGGATCTTGACGCGCCGAAGCACTTCATCTACAAGCTGCGCGAGAAGCTCCGTTCGGGCGAAATCGAAGGCCCCGAGCTGCTGATCGTCGGCCCTAACTTCACCGCTCCCGACGGTCACCCCGCAAACACCCTCGGCAGCAACAGCGAGTGGGCAAGGTCGGAAATGGCGATCGAGGTCACTACCCCCGAGCAGGTTTCCGCAGGCATCAAGGAGCTCAAGGAAGCCGGCGTTGACTTTCTGAAATTCACATATCAGGGCGGCGACTTCTGGTACTTCGACAACAAACTCCGGATCAACAAGATCGACAAGGCTCTAATGCAGCAAATCATCCGCGAGGGCAAGGAAAACGGTCTGAAAACCACCGCGCACGTATTCAAGTACGACGACGTTTGGGAGCTGCTTGAGGCCGGCATCTACGGAATTGAGCACGGTATTCTCGACAGGGATATCGAGCCCGGCGACCCGATTCTGGAGCTCTGGAAGAAGTCAGGCGCGCACTTCGTTCCCACCGTCAACGCCATGAACTACGAAAAAGAAAAGACCAGAATGACCCACAGCATGCACAACCTCAAGGTGATTTACGACGCGGGCATCCCGATCGCAATGGGCACGGACAATATGTTTGAAACCATGACGGGCGTTGTCGAGCACACAGAGCTGAATTACTACGTTGAGGCGGGACTTACTCCAATGCAGGCTATCGTGCTCGCAACAAAAAACGGCGCTGAGCATCTCGGTATTGCCGACAGGAAGGGTCTTGTAAAGGAAGGCATGGAAGCGGATTTGATTCTTCTCGACAAGAACCCCGCCGAGAATATCGCAAACATCAGCCTTATCGACAAGGTATTCCGCAAGGGCAATATCGCCTATTCCCAGAAGGTCATTCAGTCGTTTGAGATACCCGATTTCAACTATCCCGAGGGTCTGATCTCCGCCGAGTACGTCAGCGCCGACGGCAAGGACAGCCGCGCACTCAGCTATGAACGCCTTGAAGATGAGGACGTGATCACCCAGACAACCTGCCACGGCGGCGAAAAATGGGCTGAAGAGACCTTCACCGTCGACCGCAATCTTTCAGCGACCAAATGGACTTACCTCCGTCCGTCAGACAACACGGATATCACCGCCGTCAGAGAAAACGTCACGATCGCGCTTAACGGTTCCTTCAAGGGCAAGCCGCAGGACAAGAGCCTGAGCATCAGCGAGGGCTTGTGGTACCAGATGATGGATCTGTGCCTGCCGGCGTTCGCAGCCTCAGAGCTAGACGAGATACTGTTCTATTCAATCGGCACCGGCAACAACATGGGCGCGATGTCCCTCGGCGAGTTCGGTGTTAAGAAAATCGGCACCGAGGACGTCACCATTGACGGCAAGACCTATTCCTGCAAAAAGCTCAGCATGGTGCTCACTATGTTCTCGTGGGCATGGACGGGAATCTACTGGATCGACACCGAAACCGGACTGCTTGTTCAGAGCGGTGAAAAGAAAGGGAAAAATGAAAAAATCATGTGGCAGCTTAAGAAGCTCAGCTTCAAATAAGCCGCCAAAAACAAGAGGAGCTGCCCGAAAGGGCAGCTCCTTTTTTATCTGTTTATGACCGCGAACAGAATCGAAAAGTAATGGCAAACACTGCCCGCGACCGTAAATATGTGCCAGACAGAGTGAAAATACCTGACCTTCTTTATCGCGTAGAAAATCACGCCGACCGTGTAGAAAACTCCGCCGCCGACCAGAAGCCACAGGCTCCACGCGTTCATTACATTGAGAAGCGGACGTATCGCAAAGATTATCACCCAGCCCATTGCGATATAGCACACGACGGAGGGCTTGCGGAACCTCTCGAGGTCGATGGAGTTAAGCACTATTCCTATCACCGCCGCGCCCCACACAACGCCGAACAGCACCCAGCCGATCGCGCCGCGGAGAATTGATATAGTTATCGGGGTGTAGGTTCCCGCGATCAGGAAGAATATCGTGTTGTGATCCATTATCCTGAAAAAGCTCTTAGCCGTCGGATTCGTTATCGAATGGTAGAGCGTGCTCATGCAGTAGAGTATTATCAGGCTCGCGCCGAATATCGCGCTGCCGACAACAGACCACGCGTCGCTGTATATCGCCGCGAATACAATCAGCACCACCGTTCCCGCGATCGAAAGCAAGCCGCCTACGCCGTGAGTGACGGAGCTGAAAATCTCCTCGCCGAGAGTGTATCTTTTTGGAGCATTTGAAGCCATATAAAACCTCTCTTTCATTTGCTGAAAAATTCTTACACTATTATAGAACAGGTTCGGAGAAATTACAATACCGTTATTCGGAAATCAGGCAAGTCAAGGCTGAAAGGAAGATTATCACAGCCATTTCTTCTTTTTGAAAAACAAGAGGCTGCCGGCGACTATCAGCACGCTGAAGACAATCACTATCGGATAACCCCATTCGCTCTCAAGCTCAGGCATGAACCTGAAGTTCATTCCGTACCAGCCCGCTATCAGCGTGAGCGGCATGAATACGGTCGTCACTATCGTCAGTACGGTCATGATGCGGTTCTGCTTTATATCGAGATGGGATTTGTAGATATCGCGTATCTGGGCGGTATGGTCGCCAATCGCGACGGTGCTGTCGCGCAGGCGGTCTATTCGGTTCGAAATCAGGCGGAAATAGCGCAGGTTGTCGTGCTTGAAAAAGTTGTTCTCGTTCTCCTCAAGCTCCTGACTGAAATCGAGAAGCTGCTCATAGTGAACCCTGAGGTCGCGGATCTCGCCGCGGATCTCGTTCAGGCGCTCGGGATTAAAGCCTGAATTCTCGTTGATAATCTCGAGCTCTATCCTGTCAAGCTCGGTGTCGTACCTCTCCAGCAGCTCGCGGTCATACCTGACGATTTGCTCCAGAAAATCGTACAAAAACCGCTCCAGACTCGGGAACCGCCATTTCTTTGTTCTCCTGACCTGCGAGATGATACGCTCAGCCGCGCCGCTGTTGTCAATGAAAACTATTCCCTTCTCGTCAAGGGCAAAGGAGAATTTATCGCTCTTGTCGGAGATATCGCTTCTGTTCGGGATAAAAAAGCTGCCCGTCAGCGAGTCGAAATTCACCTCCGCCTTGGTTGTATGGATATCCCTGAAATCAGGCTCGATATCGATGCCCATATCAAAGCTGTCCTTGTTTTCTTCCCATTCATCAAAGGTCAGCACAGCCACGTACTGCGCGGACGCTTTCTTTACTTCTTCAAAGCCGATTTCTTTCAGCGTTTCCTCTATCAGATAATACATAAGCAACTCCTGTTTATCATTAATAACGTATTTTTATTATAGCCAAGAAAGCGCGTTTTGTAAAGAAAAAAGGACGCTGCAAAACAGTGTCCTTTGTAAACTATAATATTTTTTCCATGCCGATTTTCTGCGGGACAAGTCCCATCGCCTCGTAGAATTTCAATGCCGTGGGATTGCATGACCAGACGTTGAGCGTGACGTTATAAAAGCCCTGTTCGCGCGCGTATGAGATAACCGCGTCATAGAGAGTTTTGCCGACGTGCCTTCCGCGTGCGGCGCTGTCGACGCAGATATCGTCGATGTAGAGCGTCCTGATATCGGTCAGCACCGAATCACCGACGACCTGCTTGTGAACACAGAAGGCGTGACCGAGCGGAACATCGTTTGAGTCAACACAGACAAAGACGGGAGTTGAGCTGTCGCTGATGATTTTCTCTAGCTGCCCGGCGCTGTACTTTGTGGCAGGCCCCTTGAAGATATCGGGTCTGCCGTTGTGGTGAACCATGTCGACCTGCACGAGCAAATCGAGGATCTTGGGTATGTCCTTTACGACTGCCCGTCTGACTTTGAGATTCACTTTAACTCCTCCTTAAATCGCCTTGATGCGTTTGAGCGCCTTGGCGTACTGATTCCTGACGCCATTCTCCTGCTCGGCTTCGTATATATCCCTGACCGTGTTTACGAGGTCGCTGTTTCTGTAGCGCTCCAGAACAATTATCCTCGCAAGCGCGTAGGCGCTTCCCCAGCGGACAACCGTGCCGCTGACAGAGGTGTTTTTTAACAGTGCTTCGATTGCTACGCCGAGCTCATCGGGATAAAGATGCGCCATGTTGCCGACGATGCGCGAGGCTTCGCGCTTGCAGGAGTTGTTATCCGAGAGAATGTACTTCTCCGCAAATTTCAGATACTCAACACCAAGGCGGCTGTCCTTCTGACCCGTAACGCTTTCGATTGCTTCGAGAAAGGTCGCGGTCTGCTTGTCATTAAGCTGCTCTGCCCTGCCGCTGAAATCAGTCAGAGAAAAGCTGCCGTCCGATATCGAATCGGCAATCAGCTTTCTCGCCTCCAGTTTCCTTATGCTTTTATCGTTCAGGATTTCGAACACGTCCATAGCACTTCTCCTTTGACCCGTTCCGCTCGAGGAAGGAATCCGATACGTTCTCAATAGCTATGTACAAGCCGTGCAGCTCTCCGTTGATCGACAGAGCTGCGTAGCTCGTCAGCGGCGCGCTCACTCCCGCCTCGCGCATTATCATATAGGACAGGTAGTCCTTCATATACGTCGCGTCGGACATGATATTGTTCAGGTTGAGCTTGTCGAGTCCCTGATATGTCTGTCCCTTCTCGTACTTACCGAAATTAATCTTGAAGCTGTAGCGGTCGGAATCGGACGACGCGACCTGTGACAGAGATGTGTTTCCCTTCGTGGCAAAGGAAACATTCTCCACCCTGTTGCCGTCAATCGTCACGTTTGCCTTGTACTTGGTCTTTTCGAGCGGATTTTCGAGCAGATCCTTCCAGTCGTCCTCGGAAATCTCCACATTGATCTCGTGGACATAGCCCGTATCAAACAGGCTCTCGGCATATTCCGCCGAGGTGTTTTTGGCATTGTCTGCCGTTGCCGAGTCAGCCGTAGCCTGTGACTCTGAGGTCTTGGTCTGACAGCCGCTCAGGCATATGCCCATAACCAGCGCCAGAGTGAGTATTATAGAAACTGCCTTTGTCATTGGAAACACCTCTGTGATGATTTTTTATTACGATAGCACCGCTGTATGAAAACCATGTGATACAGACATGAAAAATTAAGGGATTTCCGCAGAACTACAAACCGCGGAAATCTCTTTTTTTACTTTTTGCCGCCGAGGAAGTCAGGCAGACGTTTTCCCTGCTTCTTCCAGTGAGCGTATTCCGCCGTGGCTGTGAAGAGCACGTCGCCCGAGGAATTGATGGCGGTTTCCATGCTGTCCTGAACCACTCCGATGATGAAGCCGACGCCGACGACCTGCATCGAAACGGAGTCGGGAATCCCGAACAGTGAGCACGCCATCGGGATCAGCAGCAGCGAGCCGCCCGTTACTCCCGAGGTGCCGCATGCCGCGAGTGCCGAGAGGAACGACAGGATCATCGCGGTCGGGAACGCAACCTCAATGCCGAGGGTGTGAGCCGTCGCGAGGGTCATAATCGTGATCGTGACGGACGCGCCGTCCATGTTGATCGTCGAGCCGAGCGGGATCGACACGGAGTACATATCCCTGTCAAGCCCGAGCTTTTCACATAGAGTCATGTTTACGGGGATATTCGCCGCCGAGCTGCGCGTAAAGAACGCGGTGACTCCGCTCTCTCTGAGGCAGCGGAAAACGAGCGGATATGGATTCCTGCGCAGGGTAACAGCGACGATAAGCGGGTTGATAATCAGCGCGACGGTGAGCATTGTTCCGACGAGCAGAAGCATCAGCTTGCCGTAGGTGACGAAGATATCAAAGCCGCTCTCGGAAACCGCGTCGAAAACGAGTCCGAGAATACCGAAGGGTGCGAGGTTGATGATCCAGCGCACGACCTGTGTGATCGCGTCTGAGAAGTTGAGCATCATTGTCTGGGTAGCCTCGCCCGCGAATTTCTTGAGCGCGAGGCCGATGATGATAGACCAGAAGAGAATGCCGAGGTAGTTGCCCTCAGCGACGGCGCTGACGGGGTTAGCGATGAGGTTCTGGAACAGTCCCGTTATTATATCGCCCATACCGCCCGGAGCCGTGATTGATTCGCTCTTCATGCTCTCGGTCAGCGTGATCGTCTGAGGGAAGATGTAGCTCGCGACTACTGCCGTGAACGACGCGAGGTACGTCGAAAACAGATAGAGAAAAATAACGAGTCCGAACCGCTTGTCGAGCTTAGCGCTGCCCTGACAGAGCGAGCCCGCGACGAGCACCGCTACCAGAACGGGCGCTATCGCCTTCAGCGCGCCGACAAAGAGCGTGCCGAGCATAGATATCCACGTCGCCTGCGGAACAAGAAACGCAAGCCCTACGCCGATCGCTATTCCGATGACTATGCGAAGTATCAGGCTCGAATCAGTGTACACCTTAAGAATCTTTTTTATCACATTCATTTCCTTACCTCCTCGTATTGACAGATATATTGTACCATAAGGTCACGGGGTGATGTCAACGGTTTTTAACATATTTTACGTAAATATTGAAAAAATAATGTTATTTTTATCATGTTACTTCGAAAATCATATTGCATTAGCTATAATAATTTGTTAAAATATACTTAAGAGTGTACGCTCACCGAACATCGTACTTTATTGATTTTCAATATTTCATAAACAGGAGAGGAGTTCAGCAATGATTGGAATTATTTGCGCGTTAAAAATTGAAGTGGACGGACTGAAGGCGCTTATGGAAAACCCCGAGGTTACACAGAAGGCGGGTCTTGAGTTTATCAGCGGTAAGATTTACGGCAAGGACGTGGCGCTTCTCGAATGCGGCAGAGGCAAGGTCAATGCCGCTGTGGGCACCCAGATCATGATCGACCTGTTCAAGCCCGACGTGGTTATCAACTCGGGTATCGCGGGCAGCCTTTCAAAGAACCTGATCATCGGCGACATCGTTATTTCGAGCGACTGCGTTGAGCACGACATCAACTGCACCGCCCTTTAGGAACCAAGAGGAGAAATCCGGTTCCCGAACGAGAAGAGAATCGACATTCCCGCCGATAAGGAAATTTGCAAGAAGCTCGCTGAGTGCTGCAACAGCCTCGGCTCCCATGTAAACATCGGCAGAGTCGCGTCAGGCGACATCTTCATCGTCTACAGACGTCAGCGCGAGAGTATCGCCTTTGAGTTTGACGCTCTGTGCTGCGAGATGGAAGGCGGCGCCGTCGGTCACGTTTGCTATATGAACAAGGTGCCGTTCGCGATTATCCGCTCAATCAGCGACGACTTCAAGTTCAACAAGCCCGAGAACTACGAGGAATTCAGCCAGCTCGCGGCTGACAGAACCGTCAAGGCGCTCAAAAAGTTCATTCAGATGGATTAAAATACTAAAATTAATAAAGCAGAAGGGTTTTGTGCTGAACCCTTCTGCTTTTTTTCGTCATGAAAATCATTTGTTAAATATCGGCGCGAGGTACTTCTCAAGCTCTTCAATGTACATCTTCCCTACCCTGCTGAGGCGGAGGTTTTTCTTGGTGATGTAGCCTATATGCATTGTACAGCCCGGGTGCTCGTCGTCAGGTGCGAATGGTACGGCGATGTAGTCCGAGCCGTTTATCTCCTCGCTGATGATTCCCGAGCAGAGCGTAAATCCGTTTAGCCCGATCATGAGGTTGAGCATTGTCGCGCGGTCGGTCGCCCTGATTGTGCGCGGGTACGGGTAGGACGCTAGGATCTCCTCGGCAAAGTACATCGAGCCGTTGCCGCCCTGTTCAAAGGACAGACACGGGTACTGAGCCAGCTCGTCAAAACGTATCGACTCTCTGTTTGCGAGAGGGTGCCCCTTCCATAGATAGACGTACGCCTCGCAGGCTATCAGCTCGTGAAACTCGAGCTTGTTCGAGCGGAGGAGCTTTCCGATAACGGGCGTGTTGAAGTCGCTGAGATAGAGGATACCGATTTCGCTCTTCATGCTGACAACGTCGTCGATGACCTCCTGGGTGCGGCTCTCGCGGATAGCAAACTCGTACTCGTCGGTGCTGAGCTTGTTTACCAGCTCGACAAAGCTCTTGACCGCGAAGGAATAGTGCTGGGTGGTGACGCCGAACTTCTTTTTGCTCTCGCCCTCGCCGTAGCGCTCGCGGATATTCTCGATCTGGTGGTACGCCTCGCGCGCGTAGCCCATGAACTCCACTCCGTCGCCGGTCAGCGTAACGCCTCTGCCCGTGCGTAAAAATATGGTGATACCGAGCTCGTTTTCAAGCTCCTTGACCGACTCCGTCAGCGACGGCTGCGAAATATAGAGCACCTCGCTCGCCTTGTTGAACGAGCCTTGCTCCGCGATCGTTATTATATATCTGAGCTGCTGAATAGTCATATGTATAATCCTTTTCATATATTATCTATTGCTTTAATAGGTATTATACCAAAGTCCGCGCCTCTTGTCAATCTTTCGGATAATCCCGCTATATCAGTATTCCGTTGCAGTGGTCGGTTTCGTGCTGGATAATCTGAGCCGTGAAGCCCGTGAAGGTCTTTGTTCTCCACGCAAAATTGCTGTCCTGATACTTTACCTTGACCGTTCTGAACCTCGTGGTCTTTCTCGGCGCGCCGAGAAGTGACAGGCAGCTCTCCTCCGTCTCAAACGGCGCGGATTTTGAGATGATTTCGGGGTTGTACATCAGCGTTAGCTTTATGCCGTCGAAAAACGCGATTATCCGCACGGTCTTGCCTATCATGTTCGCCGCCATACCTACGCAGGTTTCGCGGTGAGCCGAAAGTGTGTCGAGCAAATCGCGTGCGACTTCGGCGTCGTCCTTTGTCGCCTGTCTTGATTTCATTCCCAGAAACATTGGGTCGTGCATTAAATCCCTTACCATATTTATCCTCGATTCTTATTTTCTGATTTGATTATATCTTAAAGCGCGGCGGTTGTCCACAAATTTATTTTAAATACTACTTGACAAATTATACTATGTGTTGTATAGTATTAGTTGAAAGGAGGCATTTTAATGGACGCGCAATTAAAACGGGGACTGATTGATATCTGCGTTCTCGCCGCAATCAGGAACGAGGACAGCTACGGCTACCGTATTATCAAAATCATCAAGCCCTATATCGAGATTTCGGAGTCCACCCTCTACCCTGTTCTCAGGCGGCTCGAGGAAGCTCAGATGCTCTCGGTTTACTCGGTGGAGCATAACGGACGGCTGCGCAAGTACTACCACATCAACCAAGCGGGAATCGAACGCCTTAACGCCTTTTCGGAGGAATGGAAGGAGATCACCGCTATCTATAACTTTGTCACAAAGGAGGCAAGTGATGAATAAAACAGCTTTTATGAACGATTTATCCGACAAGCTCGACCGTCTCAGCGAGGACGACAGAAAGGAATACCTCGAGTTTTTCTCGGAGATAATCGACGACAAGATCGAGGAGGACGGCTCAAACGAAGCTGCCGCCGTTGAAGCAATGGACAGCACGGAAAACATCGCGGACGCGATCAACAGGCAGATTCCCGTCGAGCCCGGTGACGCGGAGTATGTCGAGAACCACTCGGTCATTGACTGCACGAACCGATACAGAATGGACGACGGCAGGTATAACTTCACCATCAAGCTGCCCGAGGACGTCAGCCTTAGGGACGTGATCATCGAAATCACAAGCGACTACAGCGGTACAAGACAGAGCTGCACAAACCTCTTCTACCTAACCGACGGCGAAAACGCGGAGTTTCAGATCCGGCTCGAAAACGCATACGGCGGATTTAATTACTATGAGCTGACCACAGACAGATTCGCAGATACAGGCATGGGCGTGCGGCTGTATCTCACCTATAAGGACAAGAACTATATGGCGACCGATATCTCTAATCACAGCCTTGTGAAGGGCAGCGGCTACTGGCTCGGCGCTTACTAAAACAAAGCAGCGTGCAAACGGATCAACCGAATGCACGCTGTTATTATTTCGATTTAATTTTCGAATAAAGAAAATTATAGAACTTGATTATCAGTCCGACAGATACCGCGGCGATGATGCTTCCCTCGCGCACGCCCTCGAGCTTGCCGAGAAATATAAGGCAGATTGCCGCCGAAAGCGCGATGTAGATGATATCAAAGAGGATCTTGATATTCTCGTACCTCTTACCCGTCACCTCGGCGATAGCGCGGTTCATCGCTTCACCCGGGAGCATGGCGACTTTGCCCTTGAGCTGCAGCCAGATGCCGAAAGCGAGTATCACACAGCCGAGAAGCATATACAATAGCTGCTCAAAATAATTATGCACCTCTATGCCGCTGATGATAAAACACGATAGATTAGTCAGATAGCCGTAGACGAAGGCAAGGACGGTCTGGATCACGATTTCGAGCGGTTTGCACTTCTTTCTGAGAAGAATGACCTGCACCGCTATCTGGATCACGCTCAGAACATTGAGCCAGCCGCCGAAGGAAAGCAGGCTGCTGACGAGCGAAACAGAATACGGCAGAGAGGCTACGGGCGAGGTGCCGAGCCCCGCCTTTGTCGAAAACGCGACGCCCATCGACGCGATAAAAAGTCCGATTAAAAACAGGGAATATTGCCGAATGATTTTCATTTGCATGGCTCCTTTTACCGCTTTATTATAGCCGAGAGCAAGGTGAAAGTCAATGTTTTCGCCTGAGCTGCCTGCGGGTCCGCAAAAAATAACCCATGGCTCTGCGCCATGGGCTGTTGGTTTATCGTCTGACGGGGATAAAGGGAAGCTCGTATGATCTCGTCGTCGGCTGGGTAGCAGCCTGTGTCGTAACCTGTTCCTCCGCTGTTCCGCCGATATTATCATCGTTTCTGAAGCCCGCGATATACATCTGAACAGCGGTCGCGTCGGAAATCGACAGCTCATCGCCGTCAACGTTGCCGCGTTTTGTGATGCTTCCGTTGGTGTCTGTGACAAGCTCGGCAAGCACCTTCTGAATATACGTTACGTCGTCAATGGTAATATCTCCGCTTCCGTCGGCGTCGCCTATGATATATGAGCCGCTGCCTGCGGATACAGCCGCGGAAAACATAAACATCGAAGCCGCCAATAAAGCCGAAAGAACAACAATCAGTTTTTTCATCTTTTCCACTCACCCTTCGAATCAGCCTGAAATCACAGCTTTTTCTGATTATATCACAGAACAGATGAGTGAGTCAATAGAAAAAGCGTGACAATTATCAGGCGCAGATCGAGTGCCGGAGCTGCTCAAAGCTGACGCCGTACTTCTCGGCGATATCTCTGGCGTAGCTCACTCCGTCGGGCGGAGCTATCTCGACCTTATAGGAGCGCTGACCCTCGTGGATTCCCGTGATCAGCGACGCGACCTTTGTATCGCCCGCGGTGGAGTTCATCTCATCGAGTCCCATGGCGAGCTCGTGCATATGTGTGTTGAATACAGTCCTCGCACCGAGACACCTAAGAGCACGCACAACGTCCTTCGCGATATACAATCCCTCCGTAAACGAGGTCGTGGAAAGCGACTCGTTGAAGAGCAGCACGCTCCTGTCAGTCGCGGCGGCAAAGATTTCGCTGATTCTCTTCGATTCCTCGCCGAGTCTGCCGAGATTAACGGTCTTGTTCTCATCTGCGGGGAAGTGCGTGAGGATATTGTCGCACGGAGAAAGGCTGAGCGACCTCGCGGGTACGTAGATACCGTGCTGAGCGAGCAGGAAGATAACGCCGACGACCTGGGTAAAGGTGGTTTTGCCGCCTCTGTTGGGTCCTGTCATGATGTAAATACCGTTGTCGCGGCTGAACTCAAAGTCGTTGAGAACGATGTCGATCTGCTGACCCTTGAGCTTGTTAATAGCGAGCTTTAGGTTGTAGATACCCTCGGAGCTGAGCGACCTGCAGCCGCTGTCGAGAATCTCGGGACGGGTCATCGGCAGACCCGCATTCATGATTTTGGCGCAGAAATCAGCCCATCTGATATAGAAAAGCAGCTCGGGAATGAATCTGGTCAGGCTGTAGCCGTTGATATTGACATAGCGCGAGAGGGTACTGTTGAGGTGCTTTACAGTCGAGCCGAGCATATCGGTCATCGTGCCGCAGAGGTTCTTCATCAGCGGGTCGTCCTCTGCCGTGCCGCCGCCCGAGTGGATCTTTGTCAGGCTGTCGACCGCTCTGCCGTCCATCATTGCTCCGATCTGGGGAAGGAATTTGATGAACTTGTCGAGAACGCCCGTGTGGTTGAAGCGCTTGTGGTTGACGGACATTATGCCGACCTCTACGGGACGGAGCATGCTGTCGAGATTCACGCCGAGGGTGATGCTCTGTATCTCCGAGGTCTCGGTGAGCAGAGCCTTGATATCCGCGCTGAGATACTCAAAGCCGCTGCCGTTGTAGATTGACGAAACGTACTCCTTCAGTCTGAGCATACCCTCGGACTGTACGGGAGTGCCGCTCAGCGCCTTGTGAATCTCGGTGATGCAGTTGATGTAGATTTCAAGCTCGCGCAGGCGGTTGATGAGCTGCCACAGCGGTGCCACGGTTTCGTCCATAAAGGTAGAGCCGAGGGTTTTCATATAATTGAGCTGGTCGAGCGCGGTGGTGAGGCGTTCGCGAAGTGACGGGAAACGCATGATGTCCTCAAAAACATCGCAGCGGTAGCGGATAACCTCGGGGTCGCTCTCAAGTTCGAGGGTCATGCGCCTGATTACGCGTCTTTCATCGCTGTTCGACGTAATGAAATTCAAGATATAGTCGAGCGAGAGGTCGTTGCAGGTTTCCTCCGAAAGTGTCTTAGTGTTGGCTTCTTTTCCTGCGGGATACATTAAACTGAGCTGATCCATGTGCGTATTCTCCTTTTCTTTTCTGTTGATTGTTTCTGTTCCTTACAGCCTTATTATAGGTCATACAGCGGATAATTTCAATCAATTGTTCAGGAAGTTCATCAACAGTAGCAGCACCAACTAAACAGACCATTTAGAAAAGGCAAGCTCCTGAGAGCTTGCCTTGAATCGCGTTTTATGATTTTAGTTGAGTGAGAGGAAATCGTGAAGGAAGTCAGCAAAGACCGTCTCCCACGCCGCCTCGCAGTGCTCCTGCTCACGCTTGATCACCGTTTTGAGCTTGTCGGCGGGATAACAGGACGACAGCATCTTCGAGGTCATGTCCGTAACAAGGCAGATCACCTGCTCCAGACCCTCTGCGCCTCCGCTGTAGAGGTAGAGATACGGCGGTTGCTCTGTTTTGATCTTCCCGTGGAGCCAGCCGGCGAAGTCCGCGCCTTCGTACAGCATAAAGCACGGCGAAAAAACGCCCGCCGACGCGAACTTGTCGGGGTGGCTGAGTACCGTAAAGAATGACTGCAGACCGCCCGAGGAGCTGCCGCAGAACGCGGTATTCTCTCTGCCCTTCTTAACCGGAAAACTCTCCTCAACCGCTGGCATGACGGTATTTACCACAAAATCGTCAAACGACTCTCCCTGAGGATCCATAAGCCTTCGCGCTTCCTCGGGCATCTCGGGCGGAAAAGCCAGCTTTCCGATCGACGCGGGTGTAAGCTCGTTTGTGCGCTGAACGGGACTTCCGTCATTGAATATTCCGACAATGATCGCCGCCTTGCCGCTGCTCTTGCGTTCTGCCGCCACAGCCTCGCGCGTGTGCCAGCTGCCGAAGCTGGAAATCTCGTTCTCAAAGAGGTTCTGTCCGTCGGTCATGTAAATCACGGGCAGAGTTTCGTCGTCGCCGTGCGCCGGAACATAGACGCGGACGGTTCTTTCCTGCCCCTCGGGATAGCTGAATTTCAGGGTGGTAAGCTCTTCGTTTTTCATGTTATTTCCTCCTCATATTATCGCGATATTATTCACCTTACAGTTCTATTATAAATCAGCGCTTGAAAATAATCAATAAACCTTTAATTCACCAATACAACAGAAACGCAACAAAATCAAGCGTCGGTTTAAATCAGCTTGCCCTTTCGGTCGTAGCAACCCAAAAACGGGCGGAGATCCTTCTTGGCGATTTCGTCGGCAAAGCAGAGCATCGGTACCGCAAAGCTCTCCTTGCGGAAGGAATATGTGTTGATTTCTCCCTCGGCGGTAGCAACAATGGTCTGTACGGCGAGGTTGTTCTCGCAGATTTTTTTCATATAGCGGTCGGTTTCACCCAGAGAAAGCCCCGTCTTCTTACTGATAAGCGAGGTCGCGATCGGCATGTTCGGCATCGAGTAGATATAGAACAGAATGCGAAGCAGTTTCTCGTCGGCAAACAATGCGAAAACCCTGCGAAGACTCTCAAAATCCGAGAGGTGGCTGCCGATACCCGAGCCATTCTCCTGCATCAGGAAAAAGTGCTTGAAATCCGGCGAGATACGCATCAACGATAAACCGCTGTCATGAATTATCTTTGCGAAATAGTCGTTTCGCTTGCTGTCGGCGGAAACGGAATCGTCAATCAGCTTGCCCATAAAATCATCGACGATCGACAAATCCCTCATAAGTCCGATTTCGATTGCCCAGCAGATATTCAGTGCATAGCGGAAGGCGTCCTCCTGAGACATACAGCACAGCCTTCTTGCCAGAGCCAATGAGTAGCTCTGTTCTTCGCGTCCGAACAGGCTGTCGGTGCTGACGCCGAGCACGTCCGAAATCCTCGGCAGCAGCTCCGCGTCGGGAGTACCGCCTCTCTCCCACCTCGAAACCGCCTGGGTAGTCACACCGATAAGCTCGCCGAGCTGTTCCTGCGTAATTCCCTTTTCAGTGCGGATTTTCTTTATTTGCTCACCGATCACGCTCATAATATCAATCCCTCGTTTAGTACTTTTTATTTTATTATATCAGCAGCACTTGATAATTACAAGTATATAATAAAAAATCAGGGAGCTGCCTGACGGCAACTCCCTAAAGATTGAATTATTCTTCGGGCTCAAACGGAGTTTCGTTTTCATCTGATGACATATTTGAAGATTCGAGTACTTCCGGAAAACTCAGTCTTATAAACTCAAGCTCGGGTTCTGAATAATTTCTTTTCAAAGGCTTCATCCTCCTTAAGTTAATATAAAGTAGGCATATGCCTTTTTGTAATAATCATAAAGCGCTGTTACAAGATTCTTTATCTCATCTGTATTTTTTGTATTATGAAGCGCGTTATAAATATAGTTTTGAGGGTTTACCGTAAATCTGGTATCGCCGATAGTCAAATTACGGTCATTCAGAAGTTCCGGAGCCTTAATGCCCTTAATATCGTAGTAGACGTATCCGCCCTTTTCGCCTTTTGTAAGCGTTCATTATTGTATTGAACTACAGGCAAATTGGTTTTATCGGCTGCCTTGAAGAATACGCGGTAGGTTATCGTATCCTCCAGAAGCATACTCGAGCCGGCGTAGGTCAGTCCTGTGTTGCCGATTACCTTATCGCCGCTAAACTTTACGCCATTCGTAGTTTCGGGAGAATACGAATCAAGGCCGTAGTCAACCAGCTCATATTCGTTTGCTTTGTAATTAAACTGAAGCTGTGCCTTTGCTCCGTAGTTCAGCATAGATCTTGCGAGAGTTTGGAGTGCAGCTGTTTTTTCAGGGCTACCCGATTCCGCTTCTCCGTCTTCGTTTTTTATTATTCGCTCGAGATACTGCTTAACCGTATAACAGGTGTCAACAGATAATAGTCAAATCAGATAGTGAAATATTGTTGAATAAAAACCTTTAAAAACACGATAAATTGACGAGTAGACTTTTTAAAATAAGAAAAAGCCGACCTACGTCAGCTTCTTTCAGATAAAATAAAAAACCCGCTGCAAAGTATTGGCGTCTTCCTATTTTCACAGCCCGTCGCCGGGCAACTATCGTCGGCACTACAGGGCTTAACTTCCGTGTTCGGT
>ONDL01000056.1 GCA_900316555.1 uncultured Eubacteriales bacterium
CGCGACCGCGACGAGGACATGGAGCAGTACGTCAGAGAGCTCTACCTGTTCAGCCAAAGCCTTACAGAGCTGACAGGCAGGCAGCTCAGCTACGAAAGGCTCTCGTGGGCGTGCGGACTCACCGCCGCGGCACAGTACGAGCTGTCGCGCTTCATAGAGCTGAGGCGCAAGGCTCCGCTCGTGATCAAGGGCACTCACTATATGGCTGTTATGAACGCCATGAGCTATACTCACATCTCACTCTGGACGGAGTATCTCAGCGCGCTCAACGACGAGCTCGAGCAGAGGATAAAGCGCGGAGAAATGGCATCAAAGGAGAACCGCCCGAGAATCCTCATCACAGGCTCGCCTATAGTATTTCCGAACTTCAAGCTTCCGCTGCTTATCGAGGAGATGGGCGGAGCGCTCGTCGGCGACGAAACCTGTATGGGAGAACGCGGAGCCTACGATCCCCCCGCGATCGTCGATCAGAGCACGGACGGGATAATGCGGGCGCTTGCGAACAAGAGCACACGTCCCTGCACCTGCCCGACCTTTACAGACAACAAGCGAAGGGTCTACAGAATCATGCAGATGCTCAAGGACTACAATGTACAGGGCGTTATCTACCACGTTCTGCGCGGATGTCTTGTTTACGACTACGAATATCAGGTGCTCGAGGAAGAACTCGGCAAGCTGAATATTCCCGTTATCCGCGTCGAGAGCGACTATAACGAAGAAGATGTTGAACAGCTCAGAATCCGCGTAGAGGCGTTTATCGAGCTGATAAAATACGGAAAGGGGTAATTTCGATGAAGGTATACGCAGGACTTGACGGCGGCTCAACCTACCTCAAGGCCGCCCTGCTCGATGAGCACAAGAGGGTGATACGCACAGGCGTCACCTCAACAGGTATCGACAACAACACTTCCGCCAAGAAGCTGCTCGCAAAGCTGATGAGTGAGAGCGGAGTCGGAAGCATAGCATATACGATGGCGACAGGCTACAGCCGCAAGATTCTCGAGGTCGCGGACGACGATGTCAGCGAGATCACCGCCCACGCCTACGGCGTAAGGGTCACGGCACCGAGGGAGTACCACCCGGGCATGATCGTAGACATCGGCGGTCAGGACAGCAAGATAATTTATCTTGACTCCAACTACTCGGTCAAGAATTTCAGCATGAACGACAAATGCGCTGCCGGAACAGGCAAGTTTATGGAGGTCATCGCGCAGATACTCGAGACGACTATCGATCAGGTCGGCCCGCTTTCACTCGAGAGCAGCGCGCCCTGCGACATTAACAGCACCTGCGTAGTATTCGCGCAGTCAGAGGTCATCTCGCTTATCGCGCGCAAGTACGACCGCCGCGATATACTCTCGGGAATGCACCTTTCAATGGCTAAGCGCATTATCAAGATGATGAAGAAGAGCGAAAAGAACGGCGACGTCCTGATGACCGGCGGCGGAGCATTGAATATAGGACTGCGAAAGGCGTTTGAGGACGAGCTTATCCGCGACGTGTTTGTGGCGAACCATCCTCAGTTCAACGGCGCGATAGGCGCGGCGCTGCTCGCGAGCGAAAGGGGCTGATCGTATGTTAGCGGAAGCGCTCACAGCTGCAATTTCCGTCGGACTCGGCTGCGGTACCTGCTGCGGCACTTCGGCGTCATCGTTTCTGGCGGTATACATTCTTTCCGAGGGCGGCGGTTTTGCTTCCTCGATGAAGCATGTCGGGGGATTCTTCCTCGGAAAGGTGCTTGCCGTCTGCTCGATCACTACCATCTGCGCTGCGATCGGAAATGTATTCATCGACGAAAACGGCTATATCGGCGGCTTCAATCTCCACCACGCCATGTCGTGGATAATGCTCGCCTCGGCGCTGTTTCTGATTTGGAAATGGTTCAGAGACCGTAAAAAAACCTGCTCAAAATGCGGCGGCAAGTGCTCGTCAAAGAACATGAGCCGCGTGATCCCATCGTTTACAGTAGGACTTGCCTACGGAGCTACACCGTGCGCGCCGCTGATTATGGTCGCGGGCTACGCAATCACTCTGTCAATTCCGGAAGCGTTTCTGCTCGGAACAGTGTTCGCGCTCGCAAGCTCGCTTTCGCCGATGCTACTGATATTCGGACTATCGGGCGCGCTCAGCGGCAAAATCCGCTCGCAGCTCGGCAAGGCGATGCCGTGGGTTCAGCTGACGGTATATATCGCGTTTTTGATTCTTGCAATAGTATCACTGTTTTGGTATAATTAATAAAAATGACAACACTATGGAGGTGACCTGACTTGCGTATATTATTTGCCGAGGACGACCGCGACATCGCGAAGGCGGTACAGACGCTTCTGGAGCGTTCGGGATATTCTGTCGACGTCGTTTTCAACGGTCAGGACGCGCTTGACTATATTGAAACAGGCGAATACGACGGAGTGATTCTCGACTGGATGATGCCAAAGCTCAGCGGTATTGAAGTGCTCAAAAAAATGCGTTCGCAGGGCATAGCCACACCAGCTCTCATGCTCACGGCGCGCGACGCTGTCGAGGACAGGGTCGCGGGTCTTGACACAGGCGCGGACGACTACCTTCCGAAGCCGTTCGCCGCTTCCGAGCTGCTCGCACGCGTCCGCGCGATGCTCAGGCGCAAGGAGGACTTCAAGCACGACGTGATCAAGTTTTCGGATATCGAGCTTGACAAATCCGCCATGTCAATCAAGTGCGGCGCAAAGAGAGTCCGCCTCAACAACAAAGCCTTTCAGCTTATGGAAATGCTCATTGAGCACAAGGGTGCGGTGCTTAGTATTAATCAGATAATGGAACGTATCTGGGGCTGGGACAGCGACTCCGAGATCAACGTCGTCTGGGTCAATATCTCATTTTTACGCAAGAAGCTCACAGAACTCGGCGCGCACGCTCAGATCAAAGCCGTCCGCGGAGTAGGATATACATTGGAGAATACGCTATGATGAATCAAATTCGGCAGCGCTTTATCCGTATCGCGCTGCTAGCGCTTACTCTCGCCATGCTGCTCGTAGCAGGCTCAATAAACATGGTTCATCTTGTCAGCACTATCGGCGAGCTCAATACGACCCTTGACTACCTCGTCGAGAATGAAAACGCCATCTCTCAGGAAAAGCAGAAAAAAGGCGGCTTCCAGAACGGCGAAGGCGAGGGAGAAGGCAGGCACGAAAACGGCGCTACAGACGACAGCGGCCAGCAGCTAAAGCAAAAGGGTCACAACCATATGCAGAGCACTCTCGAGGAATCGAGGTACTTTATCGCTATACAGAGGACTGACGGTGAGCTTTTACTCGGAGTCGGCTCAAAGGAAACCGACTATACCGAAGAGGAGCTGCTCTCGATCGCTGAGGGCGTTTTCGCGTCAGACAGCAGCTCGGGAAATACGGGCACATATATGTATCGTATCACCAACAAGGACGACGGCGCGAAGGTAGCCGTATTCCTCAACTGCGAATCGAAGTATTCCGAGGTCGCGACGCTAGCGTTGATTTCATTATGCGCCTGTATCGCGGGAATCCTTCTCGCGTGGCTGGTGGTATTTCTTCTGAGCAATCAGGCGATAAAGCCGATAGTCGAGAACATCGAGCGCCAGAAGCAGTTCATCACCGACGCGGGTCACGAGCTCAAGACTCCGCTGACGGTAATTTCCGCCAACATGGACGTTCTGTCAATGGATATCGGACAAAATGAGTGGATTCATGGTACGCAGAAGCAGGTTTCGAATATGCGCAAGCTCGTCAACGAGCTGATCTATCTCTCGCGCATGGACGAGGCTGATTCGCACCTCGAGCGCAGTGTTTTCAATCTCTCAAACGCCGTTTCGGACGTATCCGCACCTTTTGCGGGCATGGCTGAGTTCAACGGCAAGAATCTGATTTTGGACGCGGAGGAAAATCTCACGCTTTGCGGCGACGAGCAGGCTGTCCGCAGACTTATCAGCACCCTGTGCGAGAACGCTGTAAAGCACGCTCCCGAGGACAGCGATATCCTTATCACCCTCAGCCGCTCGGGAAAGAACATCGTCTTTTCAACCGAGAACGCCTCGAAGGAACCGCTTAGCGAGGAAGCTCTGTCGCACCTCTTCGACCGCTTTTACCGCGGCGACGAATCGCGCTCAAAGGAAGAAAACAGCGGCTTCGGCATAGGTCTTTCAATAGCGCGCGCGATAACGGAAAAGCACGGCGGCACGATCAAAGCACGGATCACCGAAAACGGAAGGCTGCAGATCATCTGCACGCTTCCTCAGAATTAAAACAAGCAGAAGCTCTTAGCAATGCTCCGCCTCAGGGAGTCAGCTACGCCACCGACATAGCCGAAAAATACGGCGTGACCTTTGAGCAGATCAAGGAGGACATCGACGGAAGAAGCTAATTGCCTTGTGGGTTTAATCCTTAAGAGGGTAGAGGGTAAGCTTGTTTTCATCGCCGCAGATACCGAGGAAAATCTCCTTGGCGTTCTTGTAGCCCTGTTCCTTGAGTTCCTTTTGCAGCCACGTTTCGTTGAGCCCTTTGCGCTTGAGGTTATCGCCGATGACTCTTCCGTCCATGATGACCTCTGTGCCGATATGCTCAGTCTCAGGCGAAAGCGCTATATCCTCGGGGTTCAGCGGACGCTTTGTGCTGACGGGCAGGATAGAGAGCTTGCCGTTGTATTCATAGACCGCAGTCTGGATATCGTCGAGATTGAAATACCCTTCCTGCCTGCACAAGAGCAGGAATTCGCTGAGCTCCAGCTTTGCCTTCTTCATGTTTTTGCGGTACAGCTTGCCGTCGTTCAAGATAATCGTCGGCGTACCGTTGATGAATTTCCTGCTTCGAGGGAATTTCCTCGTCAGCACGCTGAGCACCACCGTAATTATACCGAATACTATCATCGACACAGTCGGCTTCCACCAAGGTTTGTCGAGCGTTGTCGCAAGCTCCGCGGCGATCGAGCCTATGGTGATGCCCGTGATGTAGTCGAAGAACTCGAGCTGGGCTACCTGCTTGTGGCCGATGATTTTTGCGATTATAAACAGAACCGCCGCCGAAAACAGCGACGCCAGTATTACCGTTAAAAATTCCATTTTTGTCCCTCCGATTCAAGTACTATTATTCGCGGCCGGTTTGGAATTTATTCCTCGTTTTCTTCAGATGAACTTCAGACGGACGTATTATAATGAATAAAAAAGCTGATAAATGGAGTATTTATATGAAAAAGCTTATCGCTATAATTTCCTCAGTAATGATTATTTGTTCGACCGCTGCGTGTTCAAATGTCAGCCCGTCGGACACCGAACAGACGACCGCTGCCGCAATAACCGCTGACCAGAAGGAAGCGATGGACGGCGTTCTGAAAAGAAACAACTTCAAAGGAGTTGCCAGCCTGACGAAAAACGGCGAGGTCATCTATCAGTATGTCAACGGCAAGGACAAGAGCAATAACGACCTCACCATCGATTCCTCAATGTACATCGGTTCCGTTTCCAAGCAGTTCTGCGCGACCTCGATAATGATGCTGCGCGAGCAGGGCAAGCTAAGCGTTGACGATAAGCTCGAAAAATATTTCCCCGAGTACGAAGCGGGGAAGGACATGACTGTGAAGAACCTGCTCACAATGCGCTCGGGAATAATTGACATGGTGAACGAAGCGACGTGCGACGGCGTTTCCTTCGACAATACCGAGGACGAGAATATAGCCGCCGTCAAGGAGTGGATTTTCGCGCAGCCGCTCAAGTTTGAGCCTGATTCGAAATACGCCTATTCCAACTCGAACTACTTCCTGCTCGCTGATATTGTCAAGCAGGTTTCGGGAAAGCGCTATCACGACTTTGTGCGCGAGAATATTTTTGAGCCGCTCAAGATGACTCACTCGGGCTTTGTCGAGGAGGTAAAGGACAATCCCGCATGGGCTGAAGGACTTACGAGGGGTGAGGATAACGGCAATGTGATTGAAACAGGTCTTTCCAACGGCGCGGGCGATATCGCGTCAAACGCTGCGGATATGGATGCGTGGATGTCGGCAATTTCCGAGGGCAAGCTGATTTCAAAGGAAACCTTCCTCGAGATGACAGAGAACTATTCGCCCGACGCGGGCACAGGCTACGGCTACGGACTGATGAAGATGTTTGACGGCGGTACGGGTCACCCGGGCGCTATCGGCACATATAACTCAATCGACTATATCAACGTCGAGCGCGGTCTGAGACTGTTTGTTTCGAGCAACAAGAGCTCGGCACAGACCTATATTGATTCCTTACCGGGAGCGCTGCTGAAAAACATAATCCAATAAAAATCAATCCTCAGCAAGAATGACCTGCTGAGGATTTTTTATTTTTATGCGATTGTAAAAACCGCGGTGACGATCATGTCGCCGCCGTCGATTTCTGCAAAAATATCTCCGTTCATTTTTCTCATCAGTGTGCGGCAGATGTAAAGTCCCAAGCCGCTGCCGCTGTTGCTTCCGGTATTTGAGCCGCGCCAGAAGCTGTCGAAAATATGCGGCAGCTCGTTTTCGCTGAGAGTACAGCCGCTGTTGCGGATATGCACGAGCTGACAGTCGTCCTCTCTCGAGAAAGCAATAGATATTTCCTTGCCATTGCCGTATTTCACGGCGTTTTCGATGATGTTTTGCAGAACCTCAACGCACCTTTCCAAATCGCCAGACAGGATACAATCGGAAAAGCTCTCAATGGAAAAGTCGATTTTCAGCAGGTTCAGCTTGTCGGTGTAGAATGCTTTGATTTGGCTTATCAGCGCCGAGAGATAAAACTCGCCGTTATGCACTTCCAGATTCAGAAAGTCGCCGCTTGAAGCTTTGACGATTCCGTCCACATAGCCGCGTATTTCCTCGCACTTTCCGTTGATGTTCCGCGCGACCTCGAGCTTCTTTTGCTCGTCCTTGTACAAGCCCTTTTCGAGCGCCTTTGCGTACAGCTCAATCACGCCGAGAGGAGTTTTTATGTCGTGCGAGAGTGAGAGCACCATCGTCTTGTTTTGCTTTTGCAGCTCAAGCTCGGCTGATTTTTGACTTTCGAGCTTTTCGCGGAGCAGGTCAAGTCCCCACAAAAACCTGCCGAAATAATTGTCCTTGCTTTCCTTAAGCGGCGCCGTCAGATTGCCCTTCGCAAGCTCCGTGGGATAATCGCTGATTTTTTCAAACGGTCTGATGATCCTGATGAAGAGAACCGCCATCAGAACGAGCACAAACGCCGCCACAACTCCGAAGCTGATGTTGAACAGCCTGACTGCGGTGCTGTTGTCGGAATTATATGAATAGTCAAAGCGGTAGAGAGTGCCGCCGATATCCTTGACAAGATAGTCGCTGTCGCCGCTCTTGAAGCCGTCAGTCAGCTTTTCGACATTTGTGACAGTAGGGTAATCGGACAGTGAATAGTCATCGCCGTTTTCTATTTTTACGGCGATTCTCTGCGCCTCAACGCGATAAGGGCGACCTTCGTCACCCTTGCCTGCGTTATTTAAAATGAAATTCGCTCCTGTAAAAATCACCGCGATCAGAGCGATGACGGCAACCGTCAGTTTGATATAGCTTTTCATAATTACCTCTCGTAGCGGTACCCGACGCCCCAGACAGTCACAATGTGTTCGGGCTTTTTTGGGTTGGCTTCAATCTTCTGTCTGAGCCATTTGATGTGAACCGTCAGCGTCTGCGGTTCGGAAAAGCTGTCAAAGCCCCAAATCTGATTGAACAGATAATCCTTGCTGAGAGTTTTGCCGGCGTTTTCGGCGAGCAGCAGAAGCAGGTCAAACTCCTTTTGTCTGAGGTCGAGAGGTGTGTTTCCCTTGTATGCAATGCGCTTGCTCTTGTTGATTTTCAGGAATCCGTCTGAGAGAATGTCTGTCTGATAACGCCGCGTGAAGATGCCCTTTATTTTTGCGAGCAGAATATCGATGTCATACGGCTTCTCGATGTAGTCGTCCGCGCCGAGGATCAGACCGTTGAGCTTGTCGTCCTTTTCGGTTTTCGCGCTGACAATGATGATCGGGGTATTGGCGTTCTCGCGTATTTTGCGGCAGACCGCGAAACCGTCCAGGGAGGGCAGCATAATATCGAGTATCACCAGCCTTGCGCCTTCCGATTCAAAGGAGTTTACGGAGCTGTCGCCGTCCGCACAGTGCTTTACCGAATAGCCGTCAGCTTCCAGAAAATCGCACAGCAGCGCTGCCATTTCGATATTATCCTCTACAACAAGAATGTCGACCATTTCTTTTCACTCCAAAATCCGATTACCAGCCCTGCTCAAGCAGCCAGTTGTTCAGGGCGCGTTCCTTTGTTCTCTCGTCGCTGCCCTCTAAATTATACTCTCCCTGAATATTCCCGTCAACAATATAAAGCACGCGCGAGCATTTTGCGGCGACCTTCGCGTCGTGGGTCACGAGCATGATTGTGGTGCCGTCCGCGTTGATTTTACACAGCTCCTCCATAACCTCGTTGGAGCTCTGACGGTTGAGCGCGCCTGTCGGCTCGTCGGCGAAAATCATCTTGGGACTGTTGATCATGCTGCGGCAGATACATGCCCTTTGAAGCTGACCGCCGGATACCTCGTTGATGTCATTGTCGGCGATTTCAATGATTCCGAGCTTACGCATAAGCTCCTTGCCGCGCTCGAGCTTTTCCTTCGCGGAGAGAGTGTTGGCTTTTGACTGGCGCGCCGGAAGAATGATGTTGTCGAGTACCGAGAGATTCTTGAGCATATACATCTGCTGAAAGATAAAGCCCATTTCGTCAAGTCTGAGCGCCGCAAGCTGAGTGGGCTTGAGCGCGGAGATGTTTTTACCGCCGAAGAGAACCGTACCCGCGGTCATGCTGTCCATTCCCGAAACGGTGTAGAGCAGGGTAGACTTGCCCGAGCCTGACGGCCCCATCACGGCGACCATCTCGCCCTCGTCGATTGAGAAGCTGACGTTGCGCAGGACGTTGTTCTGTCTTTTGTTGGTGATATATGTTTTACAAAGGTCTTTCACTTCAATAATTTTAGCCATAGTAATCCTCTTTCTTGATAAATCGATCGTTTGACGCGCTGTTGATGAACATTTCCCTGATTGGTGAGTTTACAAAAGGCGCAGAACGTGCCCACCGGCGCCTTACTCAACAGTGTTGATTTCGTTTGAATTGACCTTGCGTATCCCGAGCGCAGTCAGGAATACACTGAAAACCGTTGCCGCAAAGACGATTGCGGGATATATGATGCAGGTCTTGATTACGTCGGTGTCAAAGATAATGTTTTTCGCGCCCATCATCTGGAAAATACCGCCTGTCGCAAGCTTGCCGATTGGGTCGGCGAGAGCGACAGAGAGCAGTACCGCCGCAATCATAATGATCGCGATTCTGAGCGTCTGCCAGAATATTATTGAACGGTTTTTAAAGCCGATAGCCTTGAGCATCGCTATCTCACCATCGATCAGAATGATAATCGGCAGCAGCAAACCCGTTACTCCGTCCATCATACCTCCTACGCCGCCTACGCAGTAATCGACATAGTCGCCCGCGTTCATTACCTTGTCATTGGGATACATTTCTTTGATGGTTTCTATTCTTTTCTCAATCTCAGAGGAACTTGGATTGTCATGAAAACGAATCTGAAAATCGTTGATTCCCGCAAGGTTCTTAAAGCTGAAGGTTTGACCGGGATACAGGCGGATATTGTCTCCCATAGACATCATTGTCTGGTAGGTCGCCGTAATCATACACTCTGTCTCGCCGTCAAGAGTTTTTACCGTGACGGTATCTCCGATTGCGACATTTAATTTGTCAGCGACAACATACGACATGGCAATCTCGTGCTTGTTCTGCGGCGCGGTGCCTTCCAAATACAGATACTCGTCCGGCGTCATATTCACGCCCTCTACGCCGTGGGTTTTCAGCTCTGTATCGCCTTTGACAACGACAACATTTGAAATGGTTTCCACAAAGCAATCCGCTTCCCAGCCCTTTTCAGCGAGGTCAGATTCCACCTCGGCTATTTTATTGTTGAGCTTCTCTCTGCCGTCGGGAACCATGTATTTTTCAATCGCACCCGATTCCACAACCGCCGCGTCGCACTCAGCCATATTAATCCAGCCGAGCAGCTTGCCGCTCTTCATCGTTGATGAGATATTCAGTCCTATCATCAGCATAGAGATGCCGATGAAGAACGTAAACAGCATAATCAAAAAACGCTTGGGACTGCTGAGAATGTCGTTGACTGCCATGAAGAACACGGGGCTTACGGGCTTTTTGCCGAGCTTAATGATGCCTTTTTTCTTATATCGTTCGCCTGTTGTGCCGCTGCGGATAGCATCAACAGGCGTGAATTTTTTTACCTTGCGCGTGCTTACATAACAGAACAGCACGATAATTCCCACAACCGATATTGCGCAAAGAATACTCAGCAGAACGCCGCCCGCACTGTCCATCAAAATACTCTGCGACACCATTTTGAGCAGCATACTGCCGAACGGAAATGAAAGTGCCAAGCCAACGATTGCGCCTATGATGGATATTGCCAGATACTTTATCAGATACAGAGAGCGGATCTTTCCGTTTGTAATACCGATCGCCTTCATAATTCCTATCTGCCTATATTCCTCGCTGAGCGTAAAGCTGATGGTGAAGCGTAGAATCACAATGGCAATCAAAATCAGCGCAATGCTGACGATAAGCAATATTCCCGCGATAATCATTTCCATAATATAGGTAAACTGTAACAGAGAGCGGTCTCCGCTGAACGCCATAGCATCGCAGGCGGTCAAAGCCTTTTCAAGCGCGGGAACATCGCTTGTATCAATGAAGCTGAGGTATATTATCAGAAACCTCGTGTTACCCATCATGCGAGAGCCTAAAATTGCGTCCTTGAGCGAATCCTTGACTGTAAAGGTACGGGTTATATCTCCTGCGGTCAGTTCAACCTTGTCTCCGATTTTAGCGTTGCTGTTGTCAAGGAGGGACTGACGGACATATACCTCGCCGTCCTTTACCTCGGTAATTTCGCTGTCATTGCTGTCAAAATATTTTTCTATCTGATGAGATATACAGCTTACAAAGCCCGCGTTAGCATTCTGCTTGTCCTTTGCGTTGTCGTGTTCAACAAACCTGTGACCCGAAATAAAAATACATTCCTCCTGCTTAAAGTCTGTCACACCCTCGGCGTTCTTCACAGCGTCCTTTACCGTCACGCTGCCGCCGCTGCGCTCAAAGGTCATATAGTCGCCGACTCCTGCCTTGTCAAAAAAGCTGTCGAGCGAGCCGGTCACCGCCGTCAGATTTGTCACGCTCGAGGAAACGAACATCACAGACAAGATGACAAAGAGCAAAATGATGATATTCATTGTCTTTTTGCGTTTCAAGTCGCGTTTCAAAATGTCAAAAAACATACGCATTCTCCTTACTGAGTATATTGTATCACAAAAATTGCTCTTGTGAACCTTACAGCATGAGTATAGCGGAGAAATTATTAAATAATCCTTAAATGAAATAATATTTTTTAAAACGATGAAAAAAGCGCCTGCCACTCAGGCAAGCGCTTGATATTTGTTATTACGAGTCGTAGAAATGCTGTCCGTCGTCAGTTACAAGCCGTTCAGCCTTCGGGTATTCATAGATTTTGGAATTATCCCGGTTTGCTTCGAGGTAGTCAGCGAATTCCGCCGCGTACCATTTTGCCATTCCGAGGTTGTGCATGAGGTAATGACCGCAGTTTACTGGAGCGGCGCCGGGAACCTCCTGAGCGTCGTTGACCGATCTGAAGGCTCTCAGCAACAATTCATAAATCTCACGGGGAGAGCGGCTGCCCTTGAGAATGAGGTAAAAGCCTGTCAGACACCCCATGGGACCCCAGTAGATAACCTCGTCCTTCCAGTCGGGGTCATTTCTGAGAAAGGTCGCGATGATGTGCTCGAGCGAATGCATAGCCGCCACATCGATAACGGGTTCTCTGTTCGGTCTTTTCAGTCTTATATCATAGGTTGTCACAATGCTGTCGCCGACAATGTCCTCACGGCTGAGAAATATGCCCGGGACAATGGCTGTATGGTCTACGGAGAAGCTCTGTATCATTTTCATGTCCATAACACCTTTCATTATATAACGTATTATCTGTGTGGTTAAATCATAACACAAACGGGCTGAAAATTCAATATCAATATGTCATGGGCAAAAACGTAAAAAATCACCCTGCGTTCCAAAAAACGTGGCACAGGGTGTTTTCTGATAATTAAGCCATTCCGAAGAAGCTGAGGATATTAAATCCTGTGGGCAGCGGTATCGTGAACATATATATAGTAGCGAGCACAACGCCTGCGATCGCGATAAAAAGTACTACAACGCGGTTCGGCAGGTTCTTGAACACGCCGACGATACCTAACAGGAAGAGTACAACGGAATAGATAACGTTGACAAGGTTGTAGGCGTCGCCGTTTCTGTTGTCGCGCTTGCCTTCCTCGAGAAGCTCCTGAGACTGAGCGATAAGATTATTTGATTCCTCAAAGTATTTATCGGTCATTCCCTCTACCTCAAAGGGAGAGGACATTGAATCGTCCATCTGATTCATAGCATCACTCAGGATCTGACTGCTGTTCTGCTGCATGAAATAGTGCATTTTGTCTTCATAGATTTTCGCTTCCTCTTCGTTGCCCTTCATTTTGGCAACCTCAGCGTCGAGTTGATAATCGATCGCGGTATTCCATGCCATCAGATCTGAGAGATACATCTGCATAGCTGAGTTATAAGCGGCGTTTCCCTCGGAAGCGAGGTTGTTGCTCTTTGTGAAATTGGTTGCCTGATTGCCGCCGTGAAGCGAGCCGATCCAGGTTGCCCATGCCGTGAGCAGCGCTGTTACGCCTAAGAAAATAGCTGTGATTACCTCAATTCGCTTTGCCGTGAACAGCTTTTTCTTTTTCGGTGTTGCTTCTTCGACCTCTTCTGTTTCTGTCTCTGAAGCTATTGTTTCAAGTTTTTTGTTATCAGTTGACATGATTATTCCTCCGTTCATTTTTTACACACATTTTTCTGTGCCTGTAGCAGTATAACATATTGCGTTCTCAATAGCAATTGTTTTATAAGATGTATTTGTCCCTGTATAATGATTTTATATAAAACTCCATCAAATGCTTTAAGTTAAGAACGAATTTTGTAAAAAAAAGCAATTGCTTTTTCGATAGCACGTAATGTTAGGGAGAGCATTCAAAAAAAGAACGATTTATTTTACAGGACAATTGCTGACGATCAGATAGCAGAAAAATAGATTTTGAAGAAAAGTGTTCTTTTTTCGTTGCGGTTTTATCGAGCCCTAAGTAAAACAGCCTTTTTTCATGTAAATCAAATAGGTTAACAAATACCTCTATGAGTTTTTTACAGCGGCGTTTTTTCTAAATACGAATAATGAGAAAGTCTTTATTCTGATTTGTCAGATTTAGATTAAATATATAAATAATATAAATCTTTTTGTTAATAATGTTTAAGAATATTTTACAAAAGGGTTAAAAATTGATAATTATAGTAGTATTATTGTTCAGATAATGCTAAAATTAATTAAGTAATTTGAGCATAGCGCACAAAAGGAATAATCAATACTCACCGCCTTGTTCTGACCGGACAACGCGTTCCGTTTGATGAATCAAATGTGGAAAACGGACTTGTAACAGTTGAAAAACATGCGCTTATTATTGATCCCGCTGTTTGGGTGTTTGCCGGATTCGTATTGTTCGTGGTAATTATGGTAACCATTACCTTTATCAGACGTATGAAATCAAAGCAGTCGAAATCAAACGTGACCTGATTGCGTCAAACATCACGTTTGCCGTTCAATTAACAAACATGATTGTATTTTATTGCAGCTTTCGGTAACGATGAGATATCCGAACTGTGCTTTCCTTTTTCGCACAGTATCATAACTAATTATTTTAATTTAAAAGCGCGGGATAACCGGATGGTATCCGCGCTTTTGTGTTGAGATTGATACAGTCAAGCTGTATGATAATGATTATATTTTATGTATCAAATAAGCAAACGCCGAGCTAAGAGCAAAGGCTCGTCCCTAATTAAAAGAGTATCTTGACGATATATCTGACTATGAGAACATCTTTTTCGTGGATCCCAAATGGTGTGGAAATTACCCTATGGTGTTTTACCGTCAGCTTGGAATCAAAATCGCGGTAGAGGCACTGAAGTAGAGAATTTCCGAGTGCAGGGATTTGCAGTCAGCTATCTCTATAATTTCACTTTTGCCGAGGGTGCTTTTTTGTTTCGTCAAGCACCTGAGTGACTTTTTTTCGAGCATACGGCAGTCGAACTTCTATTATATCATTATTGTTCGATTTGTCGAAAAAATTAATACCGTTCGTCCCTAAATTTGACCGTTAGTCCCGAATACCTTGTTATAACCTGTATTTTTTGCTATTATAATCCTGAAAAATTATAACAGGAAGTGTTGTGTATGCTAAAACGACTATCAAAAAAAGCAGGACTTGTCGTCACGGCTGCTTTGCTGTCTGTGCTGATAGTTCTGTCATGCGTTATGCCCTCAGTGGTTTCGGCGGTTCAGACATCCGATGAGTCCGTCGGCGGAATTGTGACGAGCTTAGCCACCAAGGAAATGAAGAAGTTTGCCTATGACCTGATCGACCGCACTATTCTGGCAGGATTGGGCAAGGCGGCGTCCTCGGTTGAAAACGAGAATGTTCAGATGGTGCTCAACGCCACGAGAAAGATCCTCGGCGGCGGTCAGGGCGTCGCTAACTCCAAAATTCTTTCGGCGTGCAGCGAGATTCAGCAGCAGCTTTCCGAGCTGGATCTGACCGTCCGCGCCGCAACCTCTCACACAAACAGTCTGCTTTCACAGTTGAACGTGATCATCACCAAATACGCGTTCAATGATAAGGTATCGGAAGAGCGTTCGTTCGACGACAAATACAGAAGCGTCATCAATAATTTTACCGATCTGAACGATGCGCTTCAAAAATACTGCAAAGACTCGAACGATCCCGATGCGACCGAGAATCAGCTATATGAGGATTTTCATAATCTTCAAACCGCTTACAGTACGGTATCCGCATATTACGACGGCATAAAAACCGACGGCGCCGATGCGGTTGAGCATCAGGACGGCATCAACTTTGACAGCGACCTGACCGGATATCTGGAGCTGATTTCTCCGTATTCGCCGTCGCAGGCATTGTCGGATGATTTATCGGACACTAACGGTTGGGGTAACCGCTCCGATAATCTGACCTATCTCGATTATGCGGAGGAATGCTATAAGGCACAGATCGTCGGCGAGAACCAGATGTACGATCTGATGACGGCGAGTATCGGCGACGCCGCCTCTCCGCTGATTACCTATCTTACCGCCTACCAGCTGTACGCGAGCTACAAGGTGTGCCTGCTGAACTCCGACGTGAGCTACTGCGATGATAAAGATAAAGAGTCGGACCGCCAGAAGGTGGTATACGACACATGGTCGTTGTTTGATAAACGCCAGAAAAAGGCTGTTCGCGGCGTCTATCAGCTCTGTTCGCTCTATCAGAACCAGCTCACCTCTCTGATGCGCGGTTACGACATGATGCAGAATATGCAGATGGACTATCAAGAATACGAAGAGCATAAGGTTGAAGATAACCTGCTTCAAGATCTGACGAGAAAGCTTAAGGCGTATGTGACCGATGCCGACCGCAAGTTTTATCTGATCAAGCCCTATGGCACCTCATCCGTATACGCCGTCAGCAACTACAAGGATGAAAAGACCCAATTCACCACACAATACCTATATTTTAATTATAATATGCCGGGTGATTACTGTCCGACTCAGGATTATTTCAATCTGCAAAAAACAAACGAAAACAGCAGGGACAGAGGCTTTAAAACAATCACCAACGGGGAAGATCTGAATGACTTGCTTTCGCCGAACATCTGGGATTCGTCCGGCAACCAACTTGACGCATACCTCAGAAATGTCGCGGGACTTACCCAGACGGCGAACGTCGAGAGCTCATACAAGTCTGCTTCAAACGACTATGACGATTTGAAAACGGGCGCCTATGTCATCCTGAATGAAAGCGGCTACGACAACTCAAGCAACAAGATGCAGATCCTCAACGAGTCGATGCCGATTCTCGGTTCCGCAAGCTCTAACCAGTTCAACGTGAAAATCGCCGATCTTCCTAATAGCGGCAATAACCCTGTGACGATCATCATGAAGAACTACGAGACCATCAGCCGCAATATAAAGGCGGAGGGCAGCGGCGCGGCAGTATCGCTGTACTGCGGCGGCAACAAGCTTGCCGACGGCGGTCAAAAGGTGAACAGCGGCTCCGCAGTGGAGCTGCAAATGATGCCCGACAGCGGCAAGGCGATCGACACTATCAAGCTCTATCGCGCCGACGGCAGCGAAATGACCACCCTTTATAACAGCAACCAGACAATGAAGGATTCCAAAACGGGCGACCAGAAAAGCGTCGATGTCACCGATGTGCTCTGCGAGGTGAGCAGCGGCTGCTATAAGCTTGTATTCTCCTCTCCCTATCAGGATTGCACAGTCAAGGTTACCACGAAGAACGCCGCGACCCCTCGCCACAGCGTCACCCTGCTCAATTCCTTCGACGGCGACCTGCAATTCGGAGAACACGACAGTATCTCCCGCAAGGAATTTGCCGAGGGAGAGACGGTCACCTTCTTTGTACGTCCCTATGAGAGCGGCACGGTGACGAAGGTATGGCTGCTGGATGAGGACACCACCGAACCCGAGCAGCACGAGCTGAAGAACGTGACCTGCTCGCCCTCCGATGCGCAGTGCTTTGCGCCTACCGAACGTGCGTATTCCTTTGTAATGCCGGCGCAGGACGTTTTTGTCAGAGCGGATTACGATAAATCGGGTAAGCTTTTAATATTTGATACCGATAAATTTGTATATGACAATAACGGCAAGCCCACCAGCTATATGAAGGTTGGCGGCGGCTGGCTCTACATCGGCTGGGATTTTGTTCCCGTTGCCTACAACGCCGGCGAAACGGCGAAGCTTGAAGCGGTGACGGACGACAAACACGTTCTGAAATCCGTCAGTGCACACGGCGAAACCAGCAACATGGATTATCCCGTCACCATCATAAATAACGATTACACTGTGACGTTTGACGCGGAAAACCCCGAGAACATCGTGGTGGTTCCCGAATTTGCTGAATTGGAAAAGGACTATACCGTTACGATCCGAGATTCCGTGGTGCATGACAGAGGACTGTTCTTTGTTGACAGCGACGGCAAAAAGGGAATACTGCAATTTTCAAAAGCCGACGCCTGAATGGGGCAAGGATATCACCGAGAATGTTCCGCTCACTGTTGACGAGGATGCCAAGACCATCACCTTCACTATGCCCGCCAAAAACATCACACTCAACATTCCCGATTACCATGATTTCCACAATGGCATTTGCCGCGACTGCGGTCTGTATGAAACGCCCATTCAGGGTGAGGACGGCTGCTATCAGATCAGAAACGCCGGCAACCTGTTCTGGATCTCCGCGCTGGTGAGAAACGACCACACCCACGCGATATTTGATAATCAGAACAAATCGCCGAAGTTCAAGCTGATGAACGACATCACCCTTGAAAGCCTTCAGTGGGAGCCGATCCCTGATTTCGGCGGCGTTTTTGACGGACAGGGCTTCACCATTAACGATTTCTACTTCAGCAAAACGGTCACGAATCATGATGAAGAAAACATGAAGTACGGATTTTTCGTCAACTGCGATGGGGCAAAGATCCAGAATTTTGCCTTGAAAGGAAAAGCGGAGTTGGACTATCACCGCGAAGACACTTATAATCCGTACTCTTCAAGCGTGCTGAGCTTTGCCTCGATAGCGGGAGGCTTGACCGTAGGAACGACCATCGACCACGTTTACAGCTATGTTGACGTGACCCTCTCTGCCGACGAAAACCTGACCATGCTCGTAACTGTTGCGGGTATCGCGACAGACATTATGGATAAAGACACCGTCAGCAACTGTCTCAATTTCGGCAGCTTCAGCGGACCGATCAGATGTGCGGCGGGTATCGTATTCTCAGCAGCCTATCCCACGGCAACCGTCGAAAACTGCGCGAATATCGGAGATCTCTCATCATCATGGGATAATTACAAAGATTTGTCGGGGCTTCTTTCCGGTATCATCGTTTTCCCGTGGACTTCCGTTTTCTTCGACTATTGCTACCTCAATATCAACAACTGCTACAACTACGGAATGCTAACTGCCGCCTCATCCAGTTCCAGCGATCCGATCGCGGTTGTGACATCGGATAGAGTGAGTATCAACAACTGCTACTATCTCGTAAACAGTTCTAACGATTACGGACACGCTTCCCCTAACTCTGCGGAACAGTTTAAAACGGGCGAGACGGGATACAAGCTAAACAAGGGCGTGACCGACGGCACGCAGGCGTGGTATCAGAACATCGACAACGGCAAAACGCCCGACGATTATCCGCTGCCCGACAAGAACCGCGGCACGATCTACTACATCGAGAGCGAGAACCGCTATTCCAACTATCCCGACGGCAATCCTCCGCAGCCGCCCACAGAGCCGACGACCGTTGAGCCGACTACTGTTGAGCCGACAACCGTTGAACCGACAACTATTGAACCCACGACGGAGCCCACGGAGCCGACGACTGTTGAGCCCACGACAGAGCCCACGGAGCCGACAACCGTTGAACCCACGGAGCCGACAACAGAGCCTGCAACGGAGCCGGAGCCTGCCGGTCACGGTATCCGCACCTATGAGGAACTGTGCGAATTCCGCGACCAGGTAAATAGCGGCAGCAATTCTGATTCCGCTTATCTTGACGCCGACATCATTGTGCCCGACGGTTCAGAATGGACTCAGGGTATCGGAACGTCCGACAAACCGTTCAGCGGCACATTTGACGGAAGGGGCTACTGCATCGTCGGTCTGAGAATGAATAACTCCCAAAACGAGGCGTTATTTGATTACATCGGCAAGGACGGCATTGTTAAAGATTTGATGGTATTGGATTGTCGCAGTGTAACAGCCGCCGAGTACGCAGGCGGTATTGCGGCGTTCAATGAAGGAACCATCGACCACTGCACAAGCGGTATCAATCTTGCCGGCAGCAAGACCGTCACTCTTTCTAACGGAAAAGTAATCAAGCCGTCAGACTATAATTCCTATATCTTCGGCGAGAACTGCGGCGGTGTTGCGGCAGTCAACAAGGGCACTATTACCGGCACCCGCAACGCCACGGTAGTTGAGGGGGTTACCAGCGGCGGTATCGCTGCGGACAACAATGGTGAAATCTACGGCTGTGCCAACAACGGCGCCGTCGGTTCCACCTCGAGCAGTTGTAAAGTCTCAGGCGGCATCGCGGGCAATAACAGTGGCAAGATCAAAGCCTGCTATAACTCCGGTCATCCCTCCTGCGGCGACAGCAAAAAGCAGGGTATGATCGCAGGTGATAACAGCTCTGCGGCAGTCAGAAATGTATTCTATCCGGATTTCGACAATATTCCCGCTGTCGGCGCATTATCCTCCGCAAAGCTCAGCGATAACTCCGGATTGATGGAAACCGCCGACATGAAAAAGCCCGCGTTCGTTGACAAGCTCAACACCGTGACCGATGATACCGTCGCATGGGTGCATACAGCCTATAATAATACTTATTTCAACAATGGTTTCCCAATCATTCAGGGCAGAACCCTGAACCGGCGGACGCTTACCCTCGCCGAAAACCTCACGGTCAGCAGCCTGATGCACAAGGATCTGCAATTTGACCTGCAGCCTCTTTCCTCCGGCAGCGAGGAATACGCAAAGCTTGCGGCAAAGGGCAATATCATCGCCGCCTACAGCGCCAATACGATTGACTGCAGCGGAAACTATATGCCTGCCGAGCTGTGGACAGCGGGTGGCATGAAACTGTCGGTTCCCACAAACGGCAGAACCATCTGGCTGACGGTGATCAATTCAGACGGCGAAGTAATTGCCATCGCGCCCGACAGCGTTGAAGATGGTACAGCGACCTTTACCGTCGCCGACCTCGGCAGCTTTGCACTTACTCAAACGAAGCCTTCCGATGACGCTTCGTCCTCCACAAAGGACAGCGCAAATAAGAGTACCGACGACACCGGCAGATCCGGCAGCACTGTCGCGGGCGGCGCGGTTCAGACGGGAGAACCTTTCTATACAGGGGCATTGCTTATCGTTATATTGGCAATCGTGGTTTTTGCTTATTTCAGGAGGCGCAAATTTGAAAACCGATAAGAAAAGCAAAATCAGGCATTCGACTTATTGTCAAATAAGCTTGAGATAAAAAACTTTATTGAAAGGACGTATTTCCATGAAAGTAAAAAGAATAATCTCCATCACTATTGCAGCAGCTCTCGCGGCGTTATCAGCCGTATCCGTATCTGCGGCTCAGCTGACAGAAACCAATCGGAGCGGCAATACAGAGGTCATTGCCCACATTGACGGCGCCGCTCCCGGCGACGTAAGCTACATCATCACCATTCCCGATGTAGTTGATTTTGGAACACTTGCCATTCCCGCCGATGACAATGATGACTACAACAAGGATGTAACCTATGCTGTTGAGGCAACCGAAATTACAGGTCTTGACACCGCAAAGCAGGCAATCGCAGTCTATGTCAAGGATCAGAACGCAAGTGCAGATGACCGTGCTTTCCAAATCGCAAATAAAGAGAATTCTGCAATAGAATTTAACTATGACGTTTACCGTTCTACCGAAACCTTAAACGAGTCCACCAGAGTCAACAATGGTGATTTCTTCACCAAGGGCTATTATCTTACCAGCTTCAATGAAGAGAGTCAGACTCTGAACGGTACGCTTCGCTTCCATCAGAAGCAGCTCTACGGTCAGAACATTGCTGAAATCGCCGGCGATTACAGCGGCTACATGGTATTCTTCAGCACGATTGACAACGTTTGATAACAGGGCGTTGTTATTGAGATGACTTTGCCATAGGTTATTGGTATGAAAAATTGCATATTCAAGGGCGCGTGTGTGTTTTTCATGCTGTTCAGCCTTTTTCTCTTAACTGTTCCCGCCGTTATGTCCGCGCAAAGCGGACAAGGCGGCAGCACGGAGGTAATTGCCCGCATTGAACCGGAAACGGAACAGACGAGCGAAGCAACACAGCCCTTGCCAACCAGCCCCGAACCGTCGGACAGCAGTCCGGTTCAGACAGGAGAGTTGATTGCGTGGTATGCTTTTATTATTATGTTTGTTTTGGGCGGAACAATGGTTCTGGTGTGGATGAATAGTCGTTCTGAACACTAGAGGTATTTATGACTGTATTATCGGTTTATTCGTAATATTGATGTTTATCTTCGGCTAAAATGGATATAATGAACTGATAAGCATAATTACACCCTCGTCGTTTTCGGCGAGGGTGTAATCATTTATTCTTCTGTTGTGACTAATAATTCAGGGAGTGAAATGGAAAAAACAATAATGTCATGATACCATACGGCATAAAAGAATATGGGGATTCTTAAGAACGAGTTCCAATCTTCTTCCGTTTCTGCGAGCTTTGCGCTCGTAGAACAATCAGATATTGATTTTTTTGTAACGCGTTCGAAAAGAACGAGGAAAATCACGGGATAATAGAGATATAAAAATGCCTCCGTTTGGGCTTTTAAAATTTCCAAGCGGAGGTTTGTCATTTAACGTGCTTTTGTTATTTCCTCAAAAAACTTTTGTGAGGCTTTAGAGAAGACGTTGTCTTTTTTCCATACGATGTGCAGGTCTTCACTGACAGCGGTGGACAGAGGTTTGAAGACCAGCTCGCTGTTTGGATCCGGTTGATGAACGCTCTCTAAGCACAGTGCGTAACCCAATCCGTCATGCACCATCAGAGCGCCGTTGAAAATAAGGTTGTAGGTTGCGACGATGTTCATCTTATCTGCCGAGCGCTGAAGCAAACGCTTTACGATTCCGGTTTTATCTGCCTGACGGGACACAATCAACGGCTTGTCATATAGATCCTTAGGATCTATCATTTCCTTTTTCGCAAGCGGGCTGTCATTTCTGATTAATACACCCCATACATCGCTGCTGGGGATATTTATTGATTCATACTTTGTTTCGTCAACGCTTCCGAACACCAAGCCGAAATCCACAAGACCGCTGTCAAGCCTTTCGACAACATCGGTTCTGTCGCCGCTGATGATGTGAAAGCGGATGTCTGGGTAGATGTCCCGCACACGCTTTGCGGCTTTTGTCAGAAAGTGCACACCGACGGTCTCACCTGCGCCGATAAAAACATCGCCGGAGATATGCTCATCGGATACGGTGATTTCGTTTTCTGTTTTCTCGACAAGCGCGATGATCTCCTCTGCTCGTTTCTTCAGGATCCTGCCTTCATCGGTCAGCTCGATCCTCTTTCTGCCCCTAATAAAAAGCTGTTTGCCGAGCTCATCTTCCATATCCTTCAACTGCCGTGACAACGTAGGCTGGCTAAGGTGCAGAGCGTTTGCCGCACCTGAAATGCTTTCCTCTCTGGCAACTGCCAAAAAATAATTCAAAACTCTGAGTTCCAATATGCTCACCTCAATAATATTATACTACATCATACTATGCCTGTAAAGCATAAACCTGTATTTAATATAAGTATTTGTAATTTGCAAGAGCCTGATGTATAATATAGACACAGAGAGGTGATTCTGTGACTACACAAGAGTTTTTAAACTATATGAACAGCGGACAGGAAGTAATTGCATTCTCAGACGTTCATCTTAAAATGACCGAGCTGTCCAATAAAGCAATGGAAATAACAGTCGAGCTGAACAACGCCTGCCACACGCCTGATGAAATCAAGTCGCTGATGGAAAAACTAACGGACAAAGAGTTTCCCGATGGAGCGTATATGTTTCCGCCGTTCTACACCGATTGCGGAAAGAATCTGAAATTAGGCAGAAATGTGTTTATCAACTCCTGCTGTCAGTTTCAGGATCAGGGCGGTATCACCATCGGTGAAGGAACGCTGGTGGGGCCCAAAACGGTGATTGCAACTCTCAATCATCATATGAATCCGAGCAAGCGCGCTAATCTCATTCCAAAGCCCGTTGTTATCGGCAAGAACGTCTGGATCGGCGCGAATGTGACCATTCTTCCCGGTGTGACAATAGGGGACGGCGCGATAGTAGCGGCAGGCGCGGTCGTAAATAAAAACGTTGAAGCCAATACCATTGTCGGCGGTGTGCCTGCAAAGCTGATAAAGCAAATCGAAACGGAGGAATAGTGTATGAATAAAATATTCGCCGTTTTGCTGATTGCGGTTTGCTGTATTCTGTTCAGCGCCTGCAACAGCGAAAGAAGTGAAACAGAAACCACGGCAGTAACGGCAACTCAACCGATCACAAATACAATAACGGAAGCTCAGAAACAAGAAACCCAAACACAAAGTATTGAACAGACTGCAACCACAGAAGAAACTGCAGCCTTGCAAATGACGATCGACGACACACCTGTTTCTGTCGATTGGCAGGATAACGAATCAGTACAGGCACTTAA
>ONDL01000086.1 GCA_900316555.1 uncultured Eubacteriales bacterium
TTAAATTATAATACTAATAATAATAAAATCAATAACGAAAATAAAAATGTTTCAAATTCATTTCGTCCCAGGTTTATCATAAAATCAAACAAAAGTAACGGAGGATTTTTATGGAAAGCTTTTCAGAAAGTTACAAGGCGGCAGGCGTTGACATCACAGCCGGCTACAAGAGCGTGGAGCTGATGAAAAAGCACGTTGCGCGCACAAATACCCCGGGCGTTGTTTCGGGTATCGGCGGCTTCGGCGGACTGTTCAAGCCCGATTTCGCGGGCATGGAGGAGCCGGTTTTGATCAGCGGCACCGACGGCGTGGGCACAAAAATCAAGCTCGCCTTCCTGCTCAACAAGCACAACACCATCGGTATTGACTCCGTTGCCATGTGCGTCAACGACGTCATCTGCTGCGGCGCGAAGCCGCTGTTCTTCCTCGACTACATCGCTATCGGAAAGAACATTCCCGAGAAGGTAGCGTCAATCGTCGAGGGTATCGCCGAGGGCTGCGTTCAGTCCGAGTGTGCATTAGTCGGCGGCGAAACAGCCGAGCACCCGGGTCTTATGCCCGAGGACGAGTACGACGTTGCGGGCTTTTGCGTAGGTATCGCGGACAAGCCCAAGATGATTGACGGCTCAAAGCTCAAGTCAGGCGACGTTCTTATCGGTCTGCGTTCGTCAGGCGTTCACTCAAACGGTTTCTCTCTCGTCAGAAAGATTTTCAATATCAACGAGGAGACGATCAATAACACCTATCCCGAGCTCGACAAGCCTCTCGGCGAAACCCTGCTCACTCCCACAAAGATTTATGTAAAGCCTATCCTCGCTCTCATGAAGGAGGTTGAGGTCAAGGCTGTTTCCCATATCACGGGCGGCGGCTTCTACGAGAACATTCCGCGTATGCTCAAGGACGGCATGACCGCTAAGGTCATCAAGAACAACATTCCCGTTCTTCCGATTTTCAAGCTCATGCAGCGCGTCGGAAACATTTCCGAGCACGATATGTACAACACCTTCAACATGGGCGTCGGCATGATCGCCGCTGTAGCCAAGGAGGACGCTGACAAGGCTCTTGTGGTTCTGAAGGATAACGGCGAGGACGCTGTAATCCTCGGCGAGGTAATCGAAGGCAGCGAGGGAGTTGTGTTCGCATAATGAAAAACATTGCAGTATTGGTTTCAGGCGGCGGTACAAACCTGCAGGCGCTCATTGACGCTCAGAACAGCGGCAAGATCACGGGCGGAAAAATCACCTGCGTGGTTTCCTCAAATCCCAACGCCTACGCGCTTACGAGAGCCGCGAACAATGATATTCCCACAGAGGTAATCCGCCGTAAGGATTTTGATACCTTTGAAGCGTACGACGAGGCACTGACCGCGCTGCTCAAAGCTAAAAACGCGGATTTGATTGTCCTCGCGGGCTTCATGACTATCCTCGGCGGTAAGATTATCTCAAATTTCCAAAATAGAATTATAAATATCCACCCCGCGCTCATTCCTTCCTTCTGCGGCGAGGGCTACTACGGACTGCGCGTCCATGAGGAAGCCCTGAAAAAAGGCGTGAAGGTCACGGGAGCTACGGCACATTTTGTAAATGAAATCTGCGACGGCGGCCCGATAATTATCCAGAAGGCTGTCGAAGTTAAAACAGGCGACACCCCCGAGGTTCTCCAGAAAAGGGTAATGGAGCAGGCCGAATGGCTTATTCTTCCTCACGCGGTAGACCTCTTTTGCAACGATAAGATAAAGGTAATCGGTAACATCACCGAAATTCTTGAATAAACGGAGGCAAAAATGAAAGCGGTATCACTCACCAAAGAAATTTCTTCCACAAGCTATCCCGGCAGAGGCATCGTCCTCGGCAGAAGTGCGGACGGCAAGAAGGCAGTAATCGCTTACTTCATCATGGGCAGAAGCGAGAACAGCAGAAACAGAATATTTGTAGAAACAGCCGACGGAATCAAGACAGAGGCGTTTGACCCGTCCAAGCTCGTCGATCCTTCTCTGATTATTTACGCGCCTGTTCGCGTTCTCGGCAACAAGACGATCGTTACCAACGGCGACCAGACAGATACTATCTATGAGCTTATGAACCAGCAGCTCACCTTTGAGCAGTCGCTTCGCACACGTGAGTTCGAGCCCGACGCACCCAACTACACACCCAGAATTTCGGGTATCGTAAAGTGCTCCGACGGCAAGATGAACTACGCGCTTTCTATCTTAAAGAGCGCTGACGGCAATCCCGACTGCTGCGAGCGTTACACCTTCTCTTACGACGCACCTCTCGCCGGCAAGGGTCGTTTTATACACACCTATATGGGCGACGGCAATCCGCTCCCGAGCTTTGAGGGCGAGCCGACTTTGGTAGAAATCGGCGACGACGATATCGACGCTTTTGCCCAAAAGGTATGGGACGCTCTTGACAGCGACAACAAGGTATCGCTCTTTGTCCGCTACATTGACGTAGAGACAGGCAAGGCTGATTCCAGAATCATCAACAAGAATAAGTAAGGGGATATAAAAATGAACGAATTACTCTTAAAATACGGCTGTAATCCTAATCAGAAGCCGTCAAAGATTTTTATGCAGGACGGCTCTGAGCTGCCCGTAGAGGTGCTAAACGGCAAGCCCGGCTACATTAACTTTCTCGACGCGTTTAACTCATATCAGCTCGTGCGTGAGCTCAAGGCTGCAACGGGACTTCCTGCTGCAGCTTCCTTCAAGCACGTAAGTCCCGCGGGCGCTGCGGTTGCTACCGAGCTTTCAGACACCCTCAAGAAGATTTATTTCGTAGACGACCTCGAGCTTTCTCCGATCGCTTCCGCATACGCTATGGCCCGCGGCGCTGACAGAATGTCCTCCTACGGCGACTGGGTAGCTCTTTCAGACACCTGCGACGTTCAGACCGCAAAGCTCCTCCAGCGCGAGGTTTCCGACGGCATCATCGCTCCCGATTACACTCCCGAGGCGCTTGAGGTTCTCAAGACAAAGCGCAAGGGCAGCTATAACGTTGTAAAAATCAATCCCGACTATAAGCCCAACCCCGTAGAGCACAAGGACGTTTTCGGCGTAACCTTTGAGCAGGGCAGAAACGAGCTTGTTATTGACGAAAATATGCTTCTTCAGAACATCGTTACAGAGAACAAGAACCTCACAGAGGAAGCAAAGCGCGACCTTCTTATCGCTCTTATCACCCTCAAATACACCCAGTCAAACTCCGTATGCTACGCCAAGGGCGGTCAGGCAATCGGCGTAGGCGCAGGTCAGCAGTCAAGAATCCACTGCACCCGTCTCGCAGGCAACAAGGCTGACATCTGGTACCTCAGACAGCATCCGAAGGTAATGAACCTGCCCTTCGTAGACAATATCCGCCGTCCCGACAGAGATAACACTATCGACGTATATATCTCCGACGATTATGAGGATGTTCTCGCAGACGGCGTTTGGGAGCAGTTCTTCAAGACTAAGCCCGAACCCCTCACACGCGAGGAAAAGAAGGAGTGGCTCTCAACCTTCAGCGGCGTATCTCTCGGTTCCGACGCGTTCTTCCCGTTCGGCGACAATATTGAGAGAGCAAAGCGCTCAGGCGTTGAGTTCGTAGCTCAGCCCGGCGGCTCGATTCGCGACGATAATGTTATCGACACCTGCAACAAGTACGGTATGACCATGTCCTTCACGGGCATCCGTCTGTTCCACCACTAAGAGGTAAAATATGAAAATATTAATGATTGGCTCGGGCGGCAGGGAACACGCCCTGATTAAAAAGCTGCTCGAAAGTCCCAAGTGCACCAAGCTGTATTGCGCTCCCGGCAACGGCGGTATTTCCCGCGACGCCGAGATTGTGAACATCGGCGTTATGGATAAGGAGAACATGGTTAAGTTCGCCAAGGACAACGCCATTGATCTGGTATTTGTCGCGCCTGACGATCCCCTCGCCGCAGGTATGGTCGACGCGTTCCAGGCTGAGGGTATCCGTGCCTTCGGTCCCAACGCAAACGCTGCGATTATCGAGGCTTCCAAGGTTTTCTCCAAGAACCTGATGAAAAAGTACGGCATTCCCACTGCCAAGTACGAGGTTTTCGACGACCCCGAAAAGGCTATCACGTATGTCAAGGCTGAGAACACAGTTCCTGTTGTAGTCAAGGCGGACGGTCTTGCTCTCGGCAAGGGCGTAATCATTGCCCAGACGATTGATGATGCTGTAGCGGCGATCAAGTCCATCATGGAGGACAAGCAGTTCGGCGATTCAGGCAACAATATTGTAATCGAGGAATTCCTTACAGGTCCTGAGGTTTCGGTTCTTGCCTTCACAGACGGCAAGTGCGTAAAGCCCATGGTCAGCTCCAAGGATCACAAGCGCGCATATGATAACGACGAGGGTCTTAATACAGGCGGTATGGGTACCGTCAGCCCGAATCCTTATTACACCGACGCTCTCGCCGAAGAGTGCATGGAGACGATTTTCAAGCCCACAATCGAGGCTATGAACAAAGAGGGCAGACCCTTCAAGGGTTGTCTGTACTTCGGTCTGATGATGACTCCGAACGGGCCTAAGGTTATCGAGTACAACGCACGCTTCGGCGATCCCGAGGCTCAGGTCGTTCTTCCCAGACTAAAGACCGATCTGGTTGACATCTGCGAGGCTGTTATCGACGAAAAGCTCTCCGACCTCGACATCGAGTGGTATGACGGCGCTGCGGCGTGCGGCGGCTATCCCGTGTCCTACAAGAAGGGCATCGAGATGTTCGGAATGGACGATAAGGGTCAGGTTGACGGCGCGATTGTCTATCACGCGGGCACAAAGTATGAGAACGGCAAATTCTATACAAACGGAGGCAGAGTTCTCGGCGTAACCGCAACGGCTGCAACGCTTGACGAGGCTCTTGAGAAGGCATACGCCGCGGTCGACAAAATCAGCTTTGAAGGCATGCACTTCCGCCACGATATCGGACGTACAAAATAAAATAAAAGACAACACCGCATTTCATTTTGAAATGCGGTGCGTTTTTTAAGAGGCGTTTTTAAGCTGCAGGCGCAGTCTGTCAGAAATCATCGCGATAAATTCGCTGTTGGTGGGCTTACCTCT
>ONDL01000115.1:0-2257 GCA_900316555.1 uncultured Eubacteriales bacterium
TGCCATTCGTAAACGGAGCCTACAATGTCACCGACTATTGCTCCAAGCATAAAATCACTCCTTATTGCACATTCTTCTTCAGCTGCTCAAACGCAGCCTTAATTATTTATGACAGACTTTCCGTTTACCGCTTGCTGATAACGCCGGAAATCAATCTTCCGCAGTAGCGGCAGGAATAATTTTCGGTGACAGCTCCGACGATCGGCGCGCCGCAGCCGGGGCAGCGATCCTTGACAATTTGTTTGGCGAGGGCTATCCGCAGCACTCCGCCGTGCTTTTCGGGCGTACAGCCTCGCAGATAACCTTCCTTGATAGCGTCGACAACATTCTTATACCGCTTTTCGGGCGATATGGTGCCGAAAGGATACTTCTCCCTTTGCATCCGGTCAAATTCCTGCAGGCTTATAAACGGCCTTGTCCATTGCGCGAAATCCCTCGCTAACTTTTGCGCGTATTCAATGTTTGACATGCGGGAAAATGTTATCGGAACCGTCAGTACGATTGCAGCGAGAGCAAACGCGAAAAAGATTATCGCGTTCAGCAAACCCGACCGGAACAATTCAAAAGAAGTCATACTGCTGCTGAACATATCCCTGAAATACGGCTCGTTGTTGTAATTGTTGACCATCGTCAAAAATACAATGAGAAAAATCAGGAAAAAGAACAGCTCGATGCCGAAGCCGACGGCGTATCCGATGCGCTTGGGTTGAAGCGGCGAGCCCTCGTAATAGGCAGGGTTATAGGGCTTGCGGGTTGTGTTGTCGTTGATGAAGTAGACCCGCTGACCTGACACGACCTGCGCGGTCAGATCGGAGCTGCCGCAATACGGACACCGACCCTCAAAGTACACGCGCTTTTCCATCCAGCCGCCGCAGCTGCGGCAGGAGCAGGTGACGGTCTTGCTGTAAAGCTCGATGATCTCCGGGTAGCGGTAATTTACTGTTTTGATCACGCGGAAATTCTGCATATACAGCGGTCTCAGCCATCTCAGACGGCTTTGAATCTGCTCCGGCGTTTTGCCCGTTACCTCGGCAAGCTCCGCGAAATCGACATAGCCGTTCAGATCGCCCTCGAAATATCCCGAGAAAAAGACAGCTTCATTTATCATCATACGCGATATTCTCGAATATACGATCATCGAAACTCCAAAGACGAAAAACACAAACGCTGCGATCAGACTGCCGGCGCGGATAATCGATAAAAAATCGCCGTGGAGTCCTACGACCAGCTGCGTCATCAGGGAGAATGAAATTGAAGTGAAGGTCACGCCCAAAATCAGCAGGATAACGTTTTTAACTTTTAAGAATTCAATCAAACCGTTTTTCAGATACATAAGGCATTCTCCAAGGCTGAGTTATTTCTTTTTCCTTGATTTGTAGGCGTCCTTGATGAACTGCTCCACACGCTCGTTTTCTTCCTTGCCGAAGTTATCGGCTATAAAATTCTTGTTGAACATTTTGTTGTACCGGTCAAAGGTGTACTCGACATCCGTACGCCTGCCCCTCATGAGCTCTCCGCTGTGGTTGTGATAGAGAAAATCATAATAAACCGTAAAGAAAGCGGCGATCTCGCGGTCAAGGCTATTGTCAAGAAAATGCAGCAGATAGCAGTCGCAGTTATTGACGACAGCGTTGGGCTTTGTGAGCTGCCCGATCTGCGTTTCACCGTCATAGAAGGAGACGACCTCCTTCTTGCCCGCTTCCTTGCGATAACCGACTATCAGCCTTCCGCGCCATTCCAAAACGAGCTTGGATTTTGCTACGCCGGTCTGCTCAAAGTAAAAGCGTCCGACGATCTGGTTTTCGCTGTTGAGCACGGAATAACGGCGCACCTGCTTTGCGCCCTTGAACAGCCAGCTCATCGGGATCGCAGAAGCGACGAGGTTTTCGAACACGTTATAGTCGGTAAACAACAGCAAACGGTTGAAAACGTCCGTCAGAATGAGCCTGCGGACTTCGTCGCCGCCGACGGGCGTTCCGGGCTTAAAGAACGGAGATGAGGCTCTGTACAGGAGAAGTCCGTTTTCTAAAATCTCAAATTGATTTCTGCCGTCTGAAACGACCTGATTGACCTGCATTATCATATATTATACATCCTTTTAACACTAGATTTTTCTGAAATAATCTTACCACAAATCACGCGAAAAATCAATTAAAATACAGGCGGCACGCAGTTGAGTATCCTGAGGGGATGTTTCCGCAAAACATTTTGATAGATCGGTTGAATATTGCAGTTTTCCGTGTTATGATATAATTGT
>ONDL01000115.1:2271-3689 GCA_900316555.1 uncultured Eubacteriales bacterium
ATGTTACTGAAAAGAATACTGAGCGCGGCGCTTGCAGCCGCAGCGATCCTGGCGTTTGCCGGCTGCGGAAAATCGTCAGACAGCTCCGCAAAGGCAGAGAGCTCACAGACCGAGACACAGCAGCAGACCACCGTTCAGACAACGACCGCAAAGCCCTCAGCAAATGACGCGTCGGCTGACAAATCGGCAGAAAAGCCCGTGCCCGGCAAGCTGTATGCCCTGAATCAGTACGAGGGCGACGCTCCGGCGATCTCCGCTTTGAAGCTGAACGGCAATCAGGTCGGCACCGAGGAAGGCGTTAACGGCTGGAAAGCGTCCGCCGATAAGATCCGCTTCGTTTTTGAGCAGAGCGAGTGGATAGAGCTGTATCCGCAGACCGAGCTGACAAGCGGTCTGGCGGCATATCTCGTACCTCATTCCGATGACGCCGCGACCTATACCGACACATTCGTCGCCGCGCTGAACGACGACACACCCAAGACCGAGCTGACAAAGCCCGAGGAGCAGGGCGCTGCATGGGGCTCCTTCTACGCTCATCCCGAGACGAATGCTCCCGGCTATTACGATCTGATAATCACATCAGGCATGAAACCCGTTGCGATGGTCATGGTCAGGATCTACCCTGAGGGCGGCTTGAGCGATTATGACGACGCAAAGTTAGAGCAGCTCATGAACAGCGAATCGTCAGCTGCTATTCAGTAATCATTCCGGGCGTTGATCCGTCATGACCCACTTTCCTCTGAATCAATTCGTTTGTATCTGCAAAGAGTATAACACAGGCTCGGTGTAATTTCTGTTACGCCGAGCCTGTTATGTTACGTACATTGTACTGCTCAACAATAAACAGCATTCGCTGATCGGACACTGTTATCATCAGTAAAAGCTGTCTATTTGTGTGTTCCGACATAGTATAATATGTAAGGAATGATGAAAAATAAATCCCTGTGAGCTAACCGCTTCGATCAATGCCACAGCGAACGCTATCGCCTGCAAGCTCAGCGACGATGAAGTTAACTTATTATCCGCTGTACTGGTACAGTTAGGCGAAACGCTGGCAACGATCGCGTCACAACGGTCGATCTGTGATAGTGCAGATAAATCCAGTGCCTGTCCGTACTTACCAAATCAATATACGGAAGGATCAAATGAAAGTTGTGCAAATCATTCTCTCGTCGCTGAACTCGGCGGCAATTAGTTAGAGGATTTTCATCTTTTTTTATGTGTACGCGTTAACAGCGTTCTTAAACTCGTTATACAGTTTTTGCTTCAGAGATAATGGGCTGATAACAACCGCGTTTTCACCGAACGGCATAAAATAGTTAAACGCGTTAAACTCGGTACAATAAAACGTGTATTTAGATGTACCATCCTGATAATGCTCAATCTGTTTGATTTTTGGTCGGTTATGTAAAATGGTA
>ONDL01000029.1:0-4087 GCA_900316555.1 uncultured Eubacteriales bacterium
CGGCGGCAAAAATATTTCCGCAGAAGAAATAAGAACAATCTTTGACGAGTTGAAATCACAAAAATCAGCGGTGAAATTTTTAGGGATAGGCGGTGTAGCAAATGGCGGTTAACGCAAAGAATCTGAACGAAACAGAGTTTTTTTACGGTCACAAGGCGTGCGCGGGCTGCGGCGGCAGCTTAGCTGTCAGAATCGCCTTGAAGGTTCTCGGTGAAAACGCCGTCGCCGTTCTTCCCGCAGGCTGTATGTCGGCGGTCGGCTTCAACTTTCCGCAGCTTTGCTTCGGCAACAACGCCATAATCTCAACCTTTGCGGGAACCGCTTCCATGCTGACGGGCGTTGAAGCAGGGCTGAGAGCGCAGGGCATTACCGACTTTCACGCTGTAGGCTTTGCGGGAGACGGCGGCACGGCGGATATCGGTTTGCAGGCGCTTTCGGGCGCGATTGACCGCAACGACGATATTCTTTATATCTGCTATGACAACGAAGCCTATATGAATACGGGCATTCAGAAAAGCTCGCTGACCCCGTTTGGGGCGAGAACGACAACGACTCCCGCGGGAAAAAACATCCGAGGCAACCTCAGACCGAAGAAAAACCTGTTTGAGATCGTCGCCGCCCACGGGATTCCTTACGCCGCCACCGCAAGCGTCGGATATCTCAACGACTTCATGCGCAAGGTGGAGAAGGCAAAGAGCATAAAGGGCACAAAATACATTCACATTCTCGCACCGTGTCCCACGGGCTGGGGTGTGAAAACAGATGAAACAGTGGATATCGCCAAAGAGGTGGTAGACTGCGGTCTGTGGTACCTTGCCGAGTATGAAAACGGCGCTTTCACACTGAATCATCAGCCAAAGGAGTTTTCAAGCGTTGAAAGCTACCTCAGAAAACAAAGCCGTTTCAAGCACTTAACGGCGGAGGATATAGAAATCATCACACAGTCCCGCGATGCGAAGTGGGAGTTTATTCATAAAAATTTTAATTGAGTAATAAGGAGTAATCAGCAATGAGCAGAGATATAAACAATAAATACTGGGATGAGGAGCTTGAAACCTTACCCCGTGAGGAATTGGAAAAAAGACAGCTTGCGGATTTGCAGGAAATTGTAAAATTCGCTTATGATAACGCGCCGTATTACAAGCGCTCATTTGACGAGGCAGGCGTAAAGCCCGAGGACATCAAAACCCTCAAGGATATTCAGAAATTCCCCTTTATCAACAAGAAAACCCAGCGAGATACCCAGGGCGTCGGTTCCTTCCTCGGCGAGCTGGCGGCAGTGCCCGAGGAGGACGTTGTATTTATCTCGACCTCGTCAGGTTCCACAGGCGTTCCCACCATGAGCCCGTTCACCAAGAAGGACTTCGATGAATTCCAGGACACCGAGAGCCGTTGGTTCTGGCAGGTCGGCATACGTCCGACTGACCGCTATGTTCACGCGCTCAACTTCTCGCTCTATGTCGGCGGTCCCGACGTAATCGGCGCGCAGAACCTCGGCGCGCTGTGCATCTGGGGAGGTACGCTTCCCAGCGAACGCCTGCTTTTCGTTCTGAAAACCTATCAGCCGACAGTAATCTGGACGTCTCCGTCCTACGCATGGCAGCTTGGAGAAAAGGCGCTCAAGAGCGGCATTGATCCGAAAAAGGACTTGAATATCAAGAAAATCATTGTTGCAGGCGAACTGGGCGGCTCGATTGAAGCCACAAGAAAAGCGATCGAGGATATCTGGGGCGCGGAGGTTTACGACTTCTACGGTCTGTCCGACATCTTTGGAGCGTGTGCCGCAATGTGCGAAGCGAAGGACGGTCTGCACATCGCCGAGAACCATATTTTAGTTGAAACCATCGATATCCATACGGGCGAAATCCTCGAGCCCGGTCAGGTAGGCGAGCTTGTATTTACAACTCTCCGCAAGCACGCGCGTCCGCTGATTCGTTTCCGCACAGGCGACATCGGCTGGATCGACAACAGCAAGTGCTCCTGCGGCAGAACGCACGGAAGAATCCACATTCTGGGCAGAAAGGACGATATGTTCATCGTATCAGCTGTTAACGTATTCCCGAGCGACATCGAGGCGGTTATCCGCGAGCATGAGGGTATCACGGGCGAGTATCTTATCCGTATCTTTGAGAAGGACTTCACCAATAAATATGCCGTTGAAATCGAGAAGAATGCCGACAATACTAAGTCTGACGACGAGGTGGCTGCAGAGGTGACAGCGGCTCTGAAGGCGCGTATCGGTGTAAAGCCCGCGAGGGTTGTGGTTCATCCTGACGGCGGACTTGATACACGCTCAGAGCATAAGTCCAGACGCGTGATCGACGAGCGCACCCTTGACTATAACATCTGATTTGAGTATAATTAGCTAAGCAAAATACAAAGATGGAGGCAGCCATATGCCCGCACTATCCAAACGAACCGAAACATTCACCGACTCGGTCATCAGGCGCATGACGCGCATTTCAAACAAATACGGCGCGGTGAATCTCTCTCAGGGCTTTCCTGATTTTGAACCGCCGCGCGAGCTGCTCGACAGACTCGCCGAGGTCACCAGAGAAGATTTTCACCAGTATTCCATCACCTGGGGCGCGCAGAATTTCCGTGAAGCGCTTGCGAGAAAGCAGTCGCACCTGATGGGAGTTGACATAGACCCGAACGAAAATATTGTCGTGACCTGCGGCAGCACCGAGGCGATGATGGCGGCGATGATGACCGTCACAAATCCCGGGGATAAGGTAATAGTGTTCTCACCGTTCTACGAAAATTACGGTGCTGACACGATTCTCTCGGGAGCGGAGCCGATATATGTGCCGCTCTATCCTCCCAAATTTAATTTCAATCCTGACGAGCTGGAGGCGGCGTTCAGACAGAAACCAAAGGCGCTGATTCTCTGTAACCCGTCCAATCCCAGCGGCAAGGTTTTCACCCGTGACGAGCTGCAAATCATTGCGGACTTAGCGGAGAAATACGACGCTTTCGTAATTACCGACGAGGTGTATGAGCACATCATATACGAGCCGTATCATCACACATATTTTGCTTCATTGCCAAATATGTGGGAGCGCACGATATCCTGCTCATCGCTTTCCAAGACCTATTCCATAACAGGCTGGCGGCTTGGCTATATCATCGCGCCTCCGCATATCATCGATGTTGCAAAAAAGGTTCATGATTTCCTGACAGTCGGCGCGGCAGCTCCGCTGCAGGAGGCTGCTGTTGTCGGACTTAACTTCGGCGACGATTACTACAAACATCTTCAGAATAAATACACCGAAAAGCGAGATCTGTTCCTGAAAGGACTCGATGATATCGGTATCGTCCACACCGTACCGCAGGGCGCGTATTATATCTTGCTGGATATCTCGGAGTTTGGCTATAAAAGCGACCTCGAATTCTGTGAGGTACTGGCAAGAGATGTCGGCGTAGGTGCCGTACCGGGATCGAGCTTTTTCCGCGAGGACGTCAATCACCTGATTCGCCTGCACTTCGCCAAAAAGAACGAGACTCTCAACGAAGCGCTCAACCGACTGGAATATATCAGGGCGAAAATCAAAAGGAAATAAATGAATAGGAAAAATAAAATCCGAACCAATCTCCAACCGGAGAAAGGTTCGGATTTTTTATTTTGTACCGGAAACCAGATTTGAACCTGCATGAAATTGCTTACACGTGGACTTGAGGGCCACACCCGTTCGGTGAATCTCGATTTCCCGCATGGTTATGCGGTTTTAGACAGTTTAGCATAGAAGAAAAAGTTAGTCAAGCGGTTTTACGAGTTCCAATCTTCTTCCGTTTCCGCGAGCTTTGCGTTAAGCGTATCGCGCAGATTGATCAACGAATGCAAGGAGAATTATTTAGATAAAAACGCCAGTTCATATTCATCATATCTGACAGGCTCGCCAATATGATAGGGATTGCCGAAATCTGCGAGAAAACGCTGGATTTCAGTAACGTCGTATATATTAACGCTTCCGTCTCCGTTGACGTCGCAAGCCGTTATCTGAAAATTATCGGGCATATTATAATCCGCGATGTATTTTTGTATCATTGTCGCGTCTGAAATCGTTATCTCTCCGTCGCCGTCCGC
>ONDL01000029.1:4126-23062 GCA_900316555.1 uncultured Eubacteriales bacterium
GCAAGCCGTTATCTGAAAATTATCGGGCATATTATAATCCGCGATGTATTTTTGTATCATTGTCGCGTCTGAAATCGTTATCTCTCCGTCGCCGTCCGCGTCGCCGAGTAAGACGCCGTCTTTGCGTTCGGTATAGTAAGAATCCATTAACGGAAAAACCAGCGCGGCGGACATTGTGCGCAGATGTTCGTTTGATTTTTTGCCGGATGATGAAAAATAGCTGTCGCTGTAATAGAAGGTCTGCTCGACCGGATCGAAGCCGTCAAAGGTCGTCATGGTAAACGTGCCTTTCATTAGCGCATCCTCCGGCTCAGCCGCGTATACCGCCGGTACAAAGGCTGCCGTCAGAATCAGCACCAACAGCAGACATACTGTCTTTTTTGAGTAAAATAAAAAGCGTTTCATTTGACTTGATTTCCTTTCCATTCTTTTATGAATGGTTGATGTCAGAAGCATCTATACCTATCATCATTATATTGTATTTTGATGCAGCTTTCAAGGATATAGCTATGAATCTGAATGAATTATTTGACAACAGTATTTTCCCTGTCGGTGGTGAAAACGTTGACTTCGCCAAGTATTTCGACGGAAAGAGCTAATACTTTGTCAGACTGTTCCTTATCAATTACAAGTTTTGAAATAATTCACAGCCTCCGTTTGGATTGTTATTTCCAAGCGGAGGTTTTTGATGAACAAAGATAAATTTGTCTGTTATAATTTTGTTGCGGAGGGTGTAGCGTTTCCGCAGGAAGAACCGTTAAATGCCGAAACAGGTGCGAAATTCTTTTCGTCGCAAAGCTATTGCGGTGTGGCGGTTAACGAGGATTCTTCTGTTGTGGGCTTGTACATTCTTCACCCTAACAATGTCGGACGCTGCGGGCATATCTGCAACGCGAGCTACGCCGTTTCATCATCCTGCCGCGGACAGCATATCGGCGAAAAGCTTGTCCTTGACTGTATTCAAAAGGAAAAAACAGCATTAACATGAGAAAAAATTATCCGGTCTTGCCAGATTTTTTGCATTGAAAACTCCCTTGAACTGCGGTAGCATGAAATAGGCGGCAACGCCAAATTCAATGAAGGGAGCTTTGTTATGAAGCGATTCTCAAAAATCTTATCCATCGGTCTTTCGGCTGTGATGCTTATTTCCGGTTCATCCGTATTGGCAGGGGCAGCGACTTACAAAAATGCGGTATACTGCTCGGGTGCAAACTGCAAAAACGTCCGGTACATCATGGACCAGATAAAGAACGGTAAATGCTGCGATTGGAGCATGCTGCAGAAAATCAGCGGCGGTTATTGTCCCGAGGGTAATTGCAGTGTGGACAAGTCTGCCCAAGAACCTGCGGAACAGCCGACAAAACCTGTTGCGGAAATTGTCAAGCCGCAGGATTCTGAGTTTAACGCGGCATATGAGGCGGAGGTCGTTCGGCTGGTTAATGAAGAACGTGCAAAGTACGGACTTGCGGCTTTGATTCAGGACGATGGGGCGCAGAACGTGGCTCATGTCAGGGCGAAGGAGATTGTGCAGTCATTCTCGCACACACGGCCTGACGGAAGCTCTTGCTTTACGGCGGCTTCGGATCTGGGCGTGACATATCGCTCGGCAGGCGAGAACATCGCCTACGGTTATGCGACACCTGCTCAGGTTGTAAACGGCTGGATGAATTCTGAAGGTCACAGAAAGAACATACTTTCCGCGTCCTACACAAAAATCGGTGTCGGCAGTTATTCCGCAAACGGAGTAATGTACTGGTCACAGTTTTTTATCGGCTGATTAATCGAAATAATCGCAGGCAGATAACCGCTTGGCTATCTGCCTGCGTGTTTTTTACTTTCCGCTTTTCAGCCGTTTATCGGTTGCCTTTGCGAGCTTAGTGCCTACGCTCTGGAAAAGCTGAACGAGGAGCACAAGAATTACGACGGCAACAAGCATAACAAGATATTTATACCGGTAATATCCATAGTTAATGGCGATTTTTCCGAGACCTCCGCCGCCGATGATGCCGCTCATTGCGGTGTAGCCGAGAACCGTGGTGACGGCAATGGTGAAGTTGGATATCAATGATGGAACGCTCTCTGGTATCATCACCTTGACGATGATCTGCAGCGGCGATGCACCCATGCTCTGCGCAGCCTCAATGATATTCGGATTGACCTCGCGCAGGCTGCTTTCTACGAGCCGCGCTACAAACGGGAACGCGGCGATCACAAGCGGTACGATTGACGCTGTTGTGCCGACGATCGTGCCCACAATCAGACGGGTAAGAGGAAACACCAGAATCATTAATATCAGGAACGGAACCGAGCGCAGCACGTTGATCAGTACGTTCAGAAAGCCCATGACAGGCTTTGGGATCGGCAGTATACCGTCCTTTTCGCCAACCACCAGCAGCACGCCGAGCGGCAGTCCGATGACTATCGCGAAAAATGTTGCGGCGACAGTGACATAGAAGGTTTCCCAGAGCGCCAGAGGCATATCATTGCACATGATTTCCCATGTTTCGTTGAGCACCTCAGCAGAAAACAAATCATTTCCCATTGTTTACAACCTCCTCTACCGTGATTCCGTCGTGTGACGACAAATACCTTTTGGCTCCTTCGGCTGTCTCTCCGTCGGGAAAGCTCAGCAGCATACAGCCGAACGCTTTTCCGCCGACGCTCTTGGTGGAAGCGTACAGGATATTTGCCGCGATGCCTTTTTCCGCCGCTAACTTTGCAATCAACGGCGTTTCTGTCGATTCCGAGTCGTTGAACACTACACGCAGCACGCGTTTTCCGTATTGGAGCTCGGCGACATTTTCCTCTTCACCGGGGAACACGAGGTGTTTTGCCGCCTCTGATTTTGGTGAGCTGAATATTTGATTGACCTCGCCCTGTTCGACAACCTCGCCGTTTTCAAGAATTGCCACACGGCTGCATATTTCCTCAATCACGCTCATCTGATGAGTAATGATGATGACGGTAATACCGAGCTTTTCGTTGATATCCTTGATTAAAGAGAGAATGGAACGCGTTGTTTTCGGATCGAGGGCAGAGGTCGCTTCGTCGCAGAGCAGCACCTTCGGGTTTGTCGCCAGAGCGCGCGCAATGGCAACACGCTGCTGCTGACCGCCCGAAAGACGTGAGGGATAGGCGTTAGCCTTGTCGCTGAGTCCGACGAGCTCAAGCAGCTCAAGAGCCCGTTTTTTTGCTTCCTTTTTGCCGACGCCGTCGAGCTCCAGCGGAAAGCAGACGTTTTTCAGACAGGTGCGCTGCATCAAAAGGTTGAAGCCCTGAAAAATCATCGTCACGCTGCGGCGAAGCTTGCGCAGTTCACGTCTCCCGAGCGTGCCGACATCTACGCCGTCAATCACCACGCTGCCTTCGCTGGGACGCTCGAGCATATTGATACAGCGAACCAAAGTGCTTTTTCCAGCGCCGCTCATTCCGATGATACCGAAAATATCACCGTCGCTGACGGAGATGTTGACGTTTTTCAGTGCCTGGAATGTGCCGTCAGCCGTGGAGAAGGTTTTGGACAGGTTTTTAATCTCAATCATAACTGTCGCCTTTCTGATAGTTTATACAAGTATGCGCCGATCGAAGCAGTACGGTCGGCGCAGAGTTTTATATGATTATTTTAAGGCGTCAAGAGTTGTTTGCTTTCCGCCGTAGAGTCCGAGAGGTTCAACGTGAATTGTCGAAATTGAAACGAGCTTTGTGCCGTTTTCAGCGTTGAAGTCATCAAGATAGGGGAGATGCTGGAAGTAGTTTGCGTCAAGCTCGCCGCTGTCAACTACGTTGTTGGGCTGAACATAATCGGTGTACTCCTTGATGTCAAGAGTGATTTCCTTCTCTGCGAGAATGTCCTTGACAACAGAGAGAATCTCTGCATGCGGTGTAGGAGAAGCTGCGATGGTTACTTTTTCGCCCTTGAGTGCTGCGTAATCAATGGAATCATCAAATCCGTTGGTGGTTTTTTCTACGACGCTTACAACAGAGCCGTCATACTTTTCTTTAATAAAGTCCGCTACCTTCTGGCTTTCGAGCGCTGCTTTTAATGCTAGGAGCTTCGGTTCTTTCTCGTTGCCCTCCTTGACGACAAGGATGTTGCCGTATGCGGATGCTGAACCTTCAATACCGAGCGAATCCTTGACGGGATTCAGACCTGCTTCAATCGCGTAGTTTGAATTGATGATCGCGTAGTCAACGTCCTGACGTGCGTTGGGAACCTGAGCGGCTTCTACTTCCTTGAATTCGAGGTTGTGGGCGTTTTCGGCGATATCCTTCGGTGTTGCGGTAATTCCTGCACCGTCCTTGAGCTTGATGTAGCCAAGCTCCTGTAAGAGCAGAAGCGCACGAGCTTCGTTTGTGGTATCATTCGGGATCGCGATTGTAAGCTTTTCGGCAGAGGTGCTGACCGCTGATGTCGCTTTGTCGGAAGAAGCAGATGAATCAGATGATTCGGTTTTGTTTGAGCAGCCTGCAAAAGCTATTGCTGATGTCAGAACCAGTGCGGCTGCTGTAAGAATTGCGGTTATTTTTTTCATGATAATAAATCCTTTCTATACTCCGAATTGTTTTGTTTATAATCGTTTTGGTTTGTCATCAACACATTCGCCCGAACCGAAAGTTCAGACGAAGCAAATGAGGAAACTGTAGTTCCATGATTCTCACTCCATCTTCATTTCATAGTGGATAAGTAGGTTTTACAGCTGTCATTATACAACCATAGTCTGCTGTTGTCCAATTGGAAATATCTATACCGAGCAATAGGATACCACTATAACTGTTTTAGAAAAAAGCACAGAAACAAAAGAAATACCGCACAACTTGCTGCTTGCAAATTGTACGGTATGAAATGATTTTACAGCTCGGAGCAAAACTCGACCTTTTTGCCTTCAAGAATCATGTTGGTTGTGCGGACAGCGCACATCTTGCCGCACATGGAGCAGGTGTGGCGGTCGGCAGGCGGAGTGCTCTCAAAGTACGCACGAGCCTTTTCAGGGTCAATCGCGTGTTTGAACATCTCATCCCAGTCAACCTTGTGACGGGCGTCCGCCATAGCGTCGTCCTGTTCTCTCGCGTGAGGAACGCCCTTTGCGATGTCCGCAGCGTGAGCCGCGATACGGCTGGCGATAATGCCTTCCTTTACGTCGCTCAGATCGGGCAGCCTGAGATGCTCGGCAGGGGTTACGTAACAGAGAAAATCAGCGCCGCTCGCAGCAGCAATTGCACCGCCGATTGCGGAGGTGATGTGGTCGTAGCCGGGAGCGATGTCGGTTACCAGCGGACCGAGAACGTAGAACGGAGCGTTATGACAAAGCCGTTTTTGCAGCTTCATGTTCGCTTCAATTTCGTTCATTGCCATGTGACCGGGACCTTCGACCATTACCTGAACGTCCTTTTCCCATGCGCGCTTTGTCAGATTTCCAAGCTCAATCAGCTCAGAAATCTGTCCTGCGTCGGTGCTGTCGTCAATGCAGCCGGGGCGGAGAGCGTCGCCAAGGCTGATGGTAACATCGAATTCGCGTAGAATATCAAGCACCTCGTCGTAGTGCTCAAAGAACGGGTTTTCGTTTCCTGTCATCATCATCCATGCAAACAGGAGAGAGCCGCCTCTGGATACGATGTTCATTTTTCTTTTGTCGCGCATGAATGCTTCCACAGCGCGGCGGTTGATACCCGCGTGAATCGTCATGAAGTCAACGCCTTCCTCGGCGTGAGCGCGAACTACCCTCAGAAAGTCCTCTGCGGTGATGTCGAGCAGATCTTTCTCGAGATAACCGATCGCGTCGTACATCGGTACGGTGCCGATCATTGCGGGAGATTTTTCTATAAGCTGACGGCGGAAGGTGTTGGTCTTGCCGTAGTTGCTCAAGTCCATGATCGCTTCCGCGCCGAATCTGATTGCCATATCAACTTTCTGCATCTCGACCGAGTAATCCTTGCAGTCGCCCGAAATACCGAGGTTTACGTTGATTTTGGTGCGCAGACCCATACCTATACCCTCGGGGGAGATCGAGGAATGACGCACATTGCAGGGAATCGCGATAACGCCCTGCGCGACTCTCTCGCGCAGCGGCTCAACGTCCATGTCCTCTTTGGCGGCGACAATTTCCATTTCGGGAGTGATAATGCCTTTTTTGGCGGCTTCCATTTGCGTATAGTATTGTTTCATTTCAGTGGTTCCTTTCAGTCAGAATATTTATTGTTCAGCGCAAACGCGTGGTTCATGGGACCGCTGCCTTTACCTAAATCGAGCATAGCGGCAAGAGCGCCCGAAATATAATCCTTGGCGCGTTCAACAGACTTTTCCAAAGTGTAACCCTTGGCAAGATTTGCTGCTATCGCGCTTGACAGCGTGCAGCCTGTGCCGTGGGTGTTTGGATTGTCGATGCGTTTTCCCTCAAACCAACGGAGCGTACCGTTTGAGTAAAGCAGGTCATTTGCGTCATTCACGCAATGACCTCCCTTGAGCAGTACCGCGCAGCCATAGGATTTGCCGAGCTGTTCGGCGGCTTTCTCCATATCGGCGCTGCTGTGTATCTCCATTCCCGACAAAACCTGAGCTTCGGGAATGTTTGGCGTAATGAGTGTGGCGAGAGGAAGCAGTTCCTCTGTCAAAGTGCTAACAGCGTCGGTCTTTATCAGGGCTGCGTTGCTTGTGGATACCATGACCGGGTCGACAACGATGTTCATCGCCTTGCAACAATGGAGCCTGTCCGCAATAACGCGAATCAGGTCCGAGCTTGCGACCATACCGATTTTGACCGCGTCGGGGAAGATGTCCTCGAATACCGCGTCGAGCTGCTGACGGAGAAATTCGGGAGTCGCCTCCTGAATCGCCCTCACGCCGAGCGTATTCTGCGCGGTCAAAGCGGTGACGGCGGTCATGGCATACACGCCGTTCATTGTCATGGTTTTGATATCTGCCTGAATACCGGCGCCTCCGCAGGAATCGCTTCCCGCGATTGATAATGCAGTTCTCATATTTTCTCCTCACATTATTTTTGTTGAGCGACGGAAGGTGGTGCCCCCGATCCGCCGCTGTTTTTTATGAATGAACCAAAGCAGTCGCCTTGGCTTTTAACTCTTTAGCTGCCTGCGTAATATCCTTCGCGCCGAAAACCGCCGATACAACCGCGATCCCTGAAAGGGTGCCGCAGTCGATCTGCGAAATGTTACCAAGCGTAATGCCGCCGATTGCGACGGCAGGAATCGACACAGCTGAGGTGATTTCACGAAGCTGAGCGTTTGTGATACGCACGGCGTTTTGCTTGGTAGGTGAAGGGAATACCGCGCCGACGCCGATATAATCCGCTCCTGCCAGTTCGGCGGCGGTTGCCTGTTCAACGGTTTTTGCCGTCGCGCCTATGATAAAGTCATTGCCTGCCTTTGCGCGGATTTCGGCAACGGGCGTATCCTCCATGCCGACATGCACACCGTCCGCACCGCAGCGCAAAGCGAGCTCGACGTTGTCGTTGATAATCAGCGGAACGCCGTAGGAATGACAAAGCTCCTTGATTTCCAGAGCCTCCGTCATAAGCTCCTCGTCACTCAAATGCTTTTCGCGCAGCTGCAAGATTGTAACGCCGCCTTCGAGCGCTTCCTTTACCATCTCGATCAGCGGTCTTTGACGGTTGCAGTACTCCTCGGTAATGGCGTATAAAAGCAGCATATCCTTATGAAATCGCATTGTGTAATTCCTCCATCAATATTTCGGGGTTCTCGGACTTCATGAAGCCGCTCATGATACAAGCGCCGTCCGCGCCTGAACGCATGAGCTCAGCGATATTCCGAGCGGTAATACCTCCCAGCGCGTATACATCTATATTGACGCTTTCGCAAATCTCACGCAAAAACTCTACGCCTTTTCCCGGCAAGCCCTTTTTGCAATCAGTTTCAAAAACATTACTTGCGGTGATATAGGTGCACCCGAGCCGCTCGGCTTCCTTCGCTTCTTCAACAGAATGGCAGGACGCGCCTAAGACAGAAAAGTACGCGCGCTCTCTATCCGAAAGATGTCTGAGCATGGGCATGGGTAAATGAATCGCTTTGTGACTGAGCGCCTTTGCCGCGTTGGGAAAGCTGTGAAGAATCAGCAGCGTTTGCTGCTTTTCACATATAGCTTTTGTTTGTTCCGCAAGGCGCAGATAATCCGCTTCCGACAAACCCTTTTCGCGCAGAATAACAGCGTCGGGGTGAGCCGCTGCGACAGCTTCGAGATGACCGATAAAGTCCTTGCCGCACAGAAGGCGGTTTGTGATACATATTATCTTACACATATAAATAATCGTTCAGCACAGGCTGCAGGCCTTCGCCTGTAATATCTGAATACATAGCTGACAGACTGCGGCTGTCGCTGATTTCAAACTGTTCGTCGCCCTGCTGTCCGTCCGCTTCAGTGCCGCTGTACTTGCTCTCATGGTCTCCGATGCCTGTCGATACGCCCGCGGAAACCTTTGTCGCGGCAATTTTGACGATACCGTTGCGGAATTCTGCGCTTTCACGCGAGGAAACCGTGATGCCGACATACGGCAGAAAAATTCTGTAGGCGCAGAGAATCTGGCACAGCTGCGTTTCGTGAACGTCCAGAGGGCTGATTTTGTCGTTGTTGATAATCGGGCGCAGTCGGGGGCAGGAAAGCGACATTTCGGCATATGGATACTTTCTCTGCAGATAATAGACGTGCAGGGCGGAAGCCAGCGCGTCCTTTCTGAAATCGGAAAGCCCAAGCAGAGCGGAGAATGCAACGCCTCTCATGCCGCCGCGAAGCGCGCGCTCCTGCGCGTCAAAGCGGTAAGGCCAGACGCGCTTGTGACCAAAAAGATGAAGCGTTTCGTATTTGTCGGCGTCGTAGGTTTCCTGAAAAACGGTGACATAGTCCGCTCCGCATTCGTGCAGATAGCGGTACTCGTCTGTATTTACAGGATAGATTTCCAGTCCGACCATGCGGAAATACTTCCGCGCGAGCTTGCAGGCTTCGCCAATGTATTCGACGTTGCTTTGTCCGCGGCTTTCGCCGGTGAGAAGAAGGATCTCCTCCATTCCGCTCTGTGCGATGACCTGCATTTCGTGTTCTATCTGTTCCATGCTCAGCTTCATGCGGCTGATTTTGTTGTAGCAGTTAAAGCCGCAGTAGACGCAGTAGTTTTCGCAGTAATTCGCGATGTACAGCGGCGTGAACATATAGACCGTGTTGCCGAAGTGCTTGCCTGTTTCAAGACGCGCCCGCTGTGCCATCTGTTCCAGAAACGGTTCGGCGGCAGGGGAAAGGAGCGCTTTGAAATCCTCAATCGTGCAGGTTTCGTGTTCAAGCGCGGCTTTTACGTCCTTTGCAGTGTACTTTGTGTAGTCGTAGGATTTCATCTGCGAGATGACGTTCTCGCACACGTCGGATTCGATAATCTCCATTCCTTCCATATATGCCATATGGTCTGTTCTTGATGAAGGGTCGGTTTCCAGACGGTGCTTGCGTTTGAGCGCTTCCTCTGAAAGAGAATCGGAATCAACTAAAAATCGGTTTTCCATTTCATTCTCCCTCAGTCATGCAGAAATCCCGTCAGAGGATCGGAAGCGGAAGCGCCTCGGGTGAGCACTCTGCCCAAGCCCGAGAGATACGCCTTTCTGCCTGCCTCGATTGCCTGACGGAAGGCTGCCGCCATTAATGGCAAATCGCCCGCGGTTGCAAGAGCGGTGTTTGCCATGACCGCCGCAGCGCCCATTTCCATCGCTTCGCACGCCTGAGAGGGCTTGCCGATGCCCGCGTCAACGATGATGGGTAAATCGATTTCATCAATCAGTATCTGAATGAAATCCTTTGTGGCAAGTCCCTTGTTGGAGCCGATAGGAGAGGCAAGAGGCATAACCGCCGCCGCGCCTGCGCTGACCAAGTCGCGCGCAACGTTGAGGTCGGGATACATGTACGGCAGAACGACAAAGCCGTCGTTTGCAAGCGTTTCAGTCGCTATGATCGTCTCCTGATTGTCTGGAAGAAGATATTTGGAGTCGCGCATGATCTCTACCTTTACAAAATTGCCGCAGCCCAGCTCGCGCGCAAGTTTGGCAATTCTGACCGCTTCCTTTGCGTTTCTCGCGCCGCTTGTGTTGGGCAGCAGGGTAACGTTTTTCGGGATAAAATCGAGAATGTTCTCTCCGTCTTTGGTATTGGCGCGCCTTACTGCAAGCGTGATGATTTCAGCGCCTGCGTCTTTGATTGCCGCTTCAATCAGGTTCAGAGAGTATTTACCCGAGCCGAGAATAAAACGCGAGTTGAATTCGTGACCGCCGAGTATCAGTTTATCGTTATTCATATTTTGACCTTCTTTCGTTATATTTCATATTCCTCTGCCAGCACGCGCAAAACCGTGTGCGCCTGATGAGCCGCACACAGCATTACGCGGCTTGCAAACAGGCCGTCGCTTTCTCCTACGCCGTTAACGCCGTCGCCGCAGAGATAAAAGCGTTTGCTGACGCGTTTTGTCTTGATCAGATTCGGACTGTCGATACCTGCCATGCCTGACGCGGCAACGTAGAACTTTTGCGGCAGCTTCTCTAATACGAGATTGCACAGCATTGCCTTTGCCTGCGGATTATCAAACGCCTCACAGATCACATCTGCCTGTGACAGCAGGGTAAGGGCATTTTCCTCAGTCAGACGTATGGTGTGTGCTTCTGTCCGGATATATGGATTGATCTCGCACAGGTTTTCTACTATCGCGTCGGTTTTGTATTTGCCGATTTGCGAGGCTTTATATTGCTGACGGTGGAGATTGGATAGATCCACACTGTCAAAGTCGATCAGAATCAGCTTGCCGATTCCGGCTCTTGCGAGTGCTGTCGCGATATTTGAGCCTAAGCCGCCCAGACCGCATACGGCGACGACCGATGAAGAAAAGACCTTTTGCAGCTTTTCACCGTGTCGAGCGGCAAAGGCATTCTGCCATTCTTCTTTGGTAGGCATATTAACCTCCTCCCACAAAGCTGACGACCTCGAGGACATCGCCGTCTTTGAGCACGGTTTCTCCGTATTGCGGCTTGGGCAGAATATCCTCGTTAAGTTCAACCGCAATCGTCTGAGGATTGAAGTTTGCTTCTTCGAGATACTGACTGACTGTCTTTCCGTCTGCAGACGTGTTTTTTCCGTTGATTAAAACCATTTTGTAACCTCCTTGCAAGAAAAAACGGAGCACCGCCGATTTGGCAGTACTCCGCAACAATTCTAAGGTATATCCCTACGTTGGCATTATCCAAATCAGGTTACCGGTCGGAGGTAGTACCTCCCTCTCAGCCTGTCACACAAGCTCCCGTTTGTTCAAGGCTATTATACACCCTTTTGTTGAAAAGTCAAGTGCATCAGGAAATATTTCAATTGAAAAATTATGTATGCAATTATATCACACAGAACTATTGACAAATAGAAATATATCGATATAATAAAGCATAGTAATCTTATATGAATTATCATATAAAGAAATGAAAGGCAAGGAAAACTGTCCTCCGCACCGCATCCGGGAGACAGAGCTCGACGAGATCATCTGCGGAGAAATCAGCAATGTCAAGGAACAAGCGGCACAGCTTTATGAAAACATCGACGGCGAGGTTCGAAAGTGGCTGAAGAAAAAGAGCACGGTCACGGGCAAAATCCGTCAGCTCAACGCCGAGCTTGAACAGAGAAAGAATGACCAGAAAGAAATTCTGCTGGAGAGAATCCGCGACAGGGAACACGCTTCTGTCTATGATGAAATGCTCTCAGCATGTGAAAGCGACATCAAAAAAATCGAGCAGGAGCTTTATGATATTCAGCACTACAGCGAAACAATCAAAAAGCGCAAATCCGAAATGAAGCGAACCGTGGAGCTGATTGACGAAATCATCAAGGAAGGGGAGATCAGCGACGCCAATCTCAGACAGCTGATCGACAAAATCATCATCTATGAATCAAGCGACGGATTGCGGATACAGGTCAATCTCAGGGCAGCCTTCACCGAACACATGATCATACTTGACGAGCTTGGCAAACAAAATGCCGACCTCAAAGTTGAAGGGAAATACAATTATCCGTTTGCTATGCGTAGAAGAATGAGGGTTAAAGAATAAAAAATTAGCAGCCGGATACCTCAAATGTTATCCGGCTGCATCAAATGATAAAAAAATGAATTGGCAGACGCACGACGTTAGACAACCGAAAAACCGTCATTCCCGACAAAGCTTCCGAATAGTTTTTGTAGGGAATAGCCAAGACGCGCAAGGCACAGGTCGTGCGTCTGCCAAGAAAAATCGGGCTGATTTCAGTCTTTTTAGCTTATTTTTTTGTAGATATATAACAAAACAGCCCGATAAAATCGGGCTGTTTTTGGTGCGGATAACAGGACTTGAACCTGCATGAAATTGCTTTCACATGGACCTGAACCATGCGCGTCTGCCAATTCCGCCATATCCGCATTTATGAAATTGTAAGTGATTTTTGCAGGATAATCGGAATTTTTGCAAGTTCACCGAAGGTGTGTCACCTGAACCATGCGCGTCTGCCAATTCCGCCATACCTGCATATTCACTTTGCGGTTTCTCAACCACAAATATTATTTTACCATAAAAAAGCCCGATTGTCAATGACAAATTCGGGCTTTTTTGAAAAAATCACTTATTTGTTCAGTCCGTCATACTTGCCGATATCGCAGAGCAGAATCTCGTGGCAGCCGAGCCTTGTGCTGAGCGGCGCGAGCTGCATATAGTCACCGTAGAGAAAACGCAGGTACTCGTCGTATTTCTTGGGAACAGGCAGCATATAGCCCTCAAAGTCAATATAAATCGCCTTGTCGAGCAAATCAGCCGGAAATACTCCGTTATAAACATTTCTTCCCATTCCGTCATACAGGAATTTGGCGTTCTTTTTTCTCTTAAAGAATGATATCGTGTGGTTCATCAGCCAAAGACTGAATCTGATGGGGAAGAGCTTTACGCAGAAATTCGTAACAGCGGTCTGGATTCTGCTGCCGTTTTCGGTTTTGCGGTGATTCCATTTGTTGAAAACAAGCGCGCGGGTGAAGATAGTCATAGCGAGGTGTATCTTCTGACCGAAGCACGAGTTTGCGGTTTTGTCGTGGCAGAAAATATCAAACGCAATGCCGTTGTGCATAGTCTTATGCTCTTTAGCAAATTCCGTGGCGAAGGCGGTACCGTTTACGCGTAGCTTGGAGAATTCATAAAAGCAGCTTTTGTCGGTTTTGTTTGACTGAAAGCTCATGTTCGCGGGCAGCTCGTCAGCGGCGATTTTGCAGAACTTGTCGTAGTCTTCGCGCAGCATCATAATGTCGGAGTCATCGTCCCACGGAATAAAGCCCTTGTGTCTGATCGCGCCGAGCAGGGTGCCGCCGCCGAGGAAATACTTAATATTGTGCTTGCGGCAAATTCTGTCCACCTCGAGCAGATAGGCGAGCTGGATTTGCTGAATCGCATCGAGCCGACCGTCGTGAGTGTTTGGAAGCTGCATGCCCTCGGTGGTTTTCATATAGCTCATAACGCACAGCTCCAGCGCGGTTTCGAGCTTTAACGCAGCAGGGCAGCCGTAGGTTTCGATTTTACCCGTTGCGATGGGCGAGTGGTTGAGCTCTTTGCCGTCAGTCAGCGCGATTATTGCCGCGTCGCCGTAAACATCATGGAGAACAGCGGCGATTGTCGCCGTAGAAACGGTTGAGTTTATACCCGCCACGTTGTAGACTTGATTTCTGTCAAGCACGTTCATGGCGTAAATAATCGAGCGTAGCACGTCGGTAAGATAAACGAACGAGTATTTTTGCTTTGAGTTAAACAGCGAGGTTTCTTTGCCTTCAGCAACCGCCTCGAAGATCGGGTCGAGGAAGCTCTCGATTCCGGAATGTGCGCCGAGAATGATACCGGTGCGGAGTGTTGTCAGTTCAAATCCGCGTGCTTTTTTTTCACAGCTGAACATAGCTTCAACGGTTCTGAGAAGCTGATTTTCAGTGTTTGCCGCGTCTGTGTTAACGATGTCCGCATATTCGTTTTCAGCGTAAATCCTGTGCGGCTTCGGGTTGCCGTAAACCCTGCTGTCACTGAGCAGAATCAACGGCGCGTTTGTTTTTTGTGCTAAAGCTGAAATGACCTGCGCGAGCTTGATTTCTCTCCTGAAATCGGCTGTGAAATCGCTGACAGCTTCGTTACAGAAGCCTGTGTGGACAATGAAATCTGCTTTGTTTATTTCTGAAACAGAATTAAAATCTACGAAGTCAAAGTCCTCGCGTAGTATCAGTTCAGGGTAGAGGTCGTCGATCAGGCTTTTGTCCTGAGCGCAGAGCACGACCTTACAGCCGAGATTTCGTGTTTCGTTCTGGTAAATCAGCGCATAGCAAAGACAGCGGGCAAGAGAATGTCCGCTGACTACTATAGTTTTGTTTTTTAATTTTAAGATCTGTTCCTTTTCGACCTGGGGCATAGCCGCCCAGTCTGCCTGGAAATCGGTTAATTTATTTTTCATTATTTTTTCTTATTTTTCTGAGCTGCCTTGTAGTCCTGATAGACCTTGAGGGTTTCGTCTGTATTGCCGTCAAAAATAACGGTGCCTTTTCTCAGGTAAATCGAGCGCGGACAGATCTCGCGGACGGATTCGGCGTTGTGGCTTACGTAGAGAACCGTAGTGCCTGCCGAGATTATCTCCTTGATTTTGTCCTTGCACTTTCTCTTGAAGCTCGCGTCGCCGACGGAGAGAGCCTCGTCGACTACGAGTACATCGGGCTCGATGTTTACATTGATTGCGAAGCCCAGACGCATTTTCATACCGCTGGAGTATGTTCTGACGGGCTGGTCGATGTAGTCGCCGAGCTCTGCGAATTCGATGATACGCTCTTCGATCTGCTTGATATACGCGTCCTCAAGACCGAGAATATAGCCCTTGAGGTAGATATTCTCTCTGCCTGTCATCTCCATCGAGAAGCCCGCAGTCAGCTCAAGGAGCGCCGCGACCTTGCCGTTAACGATGATTTCGCCCTCATCGGGGAAGGCAACGCCTGTAATCATCTTGAGCAGGGTCGATTTACCGGCACCGTTATCTCCAACGATACCGACGGATTCGCCGCGGTAGATTTCAAAGGAAACGTCGTTGAGCGCTTTGTTGGTTTTGGGATTTCGCGGCTTGAAGAACAGCGCCTTGAAACGAGCCTGGTCATTTTTATAGAGAATATAGGTTTTGCTTACGTTTTTGAAAGTAATAATCGCCTCAGACATTGCTTTTCCTCCGATTAAAGTACGTCAGGAAGCTTTTTCCTGAGTCTGTTGTAGTTGAAGATGCCGAGCGCGAAAACGAAGATGAATTCCGCGAGGAATACGGCAAGCTCCGTTTTGTAGTAGAAGAAGGGTCTGTGGTAGAGGAAGCAGTTGCGGTAGCCGTTTGCGAAGAAGTTAATCGGGTTAAGGAGCATGATAAACTTCAGCGGCTCCTGGAAGCTGTAGGAGTCGTACATGATGCCCGACAGCCAGAAGATACCCGACATAATCGAAACGATAAGGCTTTCAAAGTCCTTGCTGAACGCGGACATAGGTGCGGTAGACCACGAAAGCGCCAGGAAGAACATAAACATCAGCGGGCAGTAGAAGAAGAACTGCAGATTGTACCAGCTCGGACCGATGGCAAAAATGACATAAGCATACATCAGAACCATCAGCATTATGTGTACATAGAGCCTGGAAATCGCTGTGTAGGTAAGAATAGTCGAAACAGGGAACTTGACCTTGGTAATGAACTGCCTGTTTGTTCTCAGGGTCTTTGCGCCCTGAATAATGCTGTCCTGTATGAAGAACCACGGAATAATGCCGATAAACATGAAGGTAAAGAAGTCAATAGAGAACGGGTCGTGGCTTCCGAGGTTAACGTGCATGGTTTTCATGGTTTTGATACCGACAGAGAACGCGAACCAGTATACAAAAACCGTAAACGCGGGCTTCACAACAGCCCAGCCGGGGCCGATAACGGCGCCCTTGTATGTTTTAATCAGCTCGTTTTTCGCGAGCAGAAAGATTTGTTTTCCAAATCCCTTGTGTTCCTTGAAAATCGAAGTAATCAAAAAACAACCTCCTTAAACATAGAGAAAAATATACAAATAACGGTTAACAAAACTCAAAATGACGGGCTTAATTACAAGAGCTGTTCACCTCCGTGAGCCGCGTGTTTGCACACTTGTCCATACTAAATACCATTATAGTACTTTTCCCCGATTTGTCAATCATTTCCGCCTTATTTTTACCGCGGAAAACGGCAGTTCTGCAAATTGCTCAAATTTGTGTTGACGTGATAATCACAATGTGATATTATCATGCTGAGAATACAAAAAAGATAACAACTCAGGAGGAAGCGAGGAGCTTATGAAGCGTTTTTTGGTTGTTGTAGACATGCAGAAGGACTTTGTTGACGGCGCGCTCGGAAGTGTTGACGCTGTTGCAATCGTGCCGGGGGTCGTTGAGAAGATAAAGAGCTTTGACGGAGAAATCTTTATTACACTCGATACCCACTTTGATAATTATCCCGAAACCGCTGAGGGCAGAAAGCTTCCTGTGCCGCACTGCATTAAGGGCACAGAGGGCTGGCAGCTCGACAAAAACGTCACCTGTGCGCTTTCTGACAGAGAATATACCGCCGTTGAGAAGCCTACCTTCGGCTCGCTTGAGCTTCCGCGCCTGATCGAAGCCTCTGCCGATGGCGATGATTTTTCGATTGAAATAATCGGTTTGTGCACCGATATCTGCGTCGTCAGCAACGCGCTTGTGCTCAAGGCGAATTTCCCCGAAATACCGATATCCGTTGACTCCGCGTGTTGCGCGGGCGTTACGCCTCAGGCTCACGAGGCGGCTCTGGCAACAATGAGAAGCTGTCAGATTGACGTTATCTGAGGAGGAATGGGTATGAATAATAAGCCGTTTGACCTTGGAGTGATGGTCGGCCGTTTCCAGACTCTTCACACGGGTCATGTATACATGATAGAAAAGGCTGTTGCCGTCTGCGAGAGAGTAGGTATCTTCGTCGGTTCATCTCAGGAGAGCGGCACCTCAAAGAATCCATATACCTACGAACAGAGGGAACACTTTCTCCGCGAGGTGTTCGGCGATAAGGTGGAAATTTATCCGCTGCCGGATATCGGCGTCGGCAATAACTCCACATGGGGCGACTACGTTCTCAAAAACGTAAGAGAGCGCTTCGGAAAGTCTCCGGATTTGCTCGTTTCGGGCAAGGAGGAACGCCGCGTGAGCTGGTTCGACAGCGTAGAGGGCGTATCGGTCGCCGAGCTGTATGTCCCAAAGATAATTGATATGTCAGCCTCGCGTATGCGTGAGTTTTTCATTGCGGACAGTTATGACGAGTGGAAAAAATACACTCCAGAGACGCTGTGGAACGATTACGAAGAGATGAAGTCCGCCGTGCTCGCGGCAAAGGACAATCTCTTTACCGACAGTATATAAAAAATCAAGGCTATGGTTTACGCCATAGCCTTTGCTTTTATTTTTTTGGAACGCGGCTGCTGATGTAATTCAGAACAAAGTCAAAATCCTCTTTTTCCGCGTAGACCTGGTTGTGGTTTAGCACCTCGTTGACTTTGATGAGATTTCGGCGTCGATAGGCTTTAACGCTTCTCACTTTGCCAAATTCCGAGTACATTTCTGTTCGCGCGCCGTTCATACCCATTCCCATTACGGAAAGATTGCCTGTCGCAAAGCCCGCGAGAACCGCGAGGTCTGCGAGAGCCTGAGCCTTCTTGATTTGCTTAGGGTGCTGAATGTGCCGCACACCCTGTTCGTCCATCTCGAACAGAACGCAGTATTTTCCTCCCATGATCGCTGCGTAAATCAGCACGCTGACGGCAACGATCACGGTCATACCAACCACAAATATGCCGAAGAATTTCAAATCTCCAAGCAAACGGTCGGGAAAGAAGTCGTATGAGTTTACCGCGTCAAGGATTATGATAAAGGTGAAAATTCCGAGAAAGACGAAAAAGAAGATTTTCCAGACGAGGAAGAATACCGTAGGGTTTTTCAGCAGACTCATTTCATATACCCAGCGGTACTTTCCGTCGGGACAAAAGACTATATTACGGGACGGCGGCTGAATCACAGCATTGCCGCACCCGGGGCAGAAGCCAGCGTTTTGTCTGAGTGCGCATCCGCATTTCGGACAGTTCATTTACTCACTCCTTACGGGCGCATAAGACCGACGCTCGCCTTCTCACCGCTGGGATTTGTGAATGTGCCGAGACCGTACTGCTTGCCCTCGTATTCCCAGAAGAACCAGATTTCGAGCTTGCCCGAGTTGCTGTAGGCGGTCAGTGAGCCGTTGTCGGCAGCTCCGTCAAACGATGTATCCGGCGTTGAGTCGTTCATATAGTCGCCGCCGTTAACGCTGACGTATTTGTGCTTGACTGTGACGGTCACAGCGTGGTCGCCTGCTTCGATATTGACCTTGCTGAGCTCATTGACGCCTGTTTCGCTGTACATGAAGATTGCCTTCCATTCGCCGTTGATTTTGCTGTTGCTGAAAATCGTGTCGGCGTCGTATGGCATACCACTGTCGGTCGCCTTTAAAAACCACTGTGAAAAATCATTGACAGACGGGTCGCCGACATTATCGGTGTCGATCTTCGGCTTTTCGGTAGCGGGTTCAGGCTTCTCGGTCGGTTTTTCCGTCTGCTTTTCGGTGGGCTTTTCTGTAGCCTTTTCGGTGGGCTGCTCTGTTTCAGCCTCGGTAGGTTTATCCGTAGCCTTTGTAGCAGCGGGCACAGTGTACAACTGTGTCGGCACGGGAAGCGGCGGCGTATTGGGAGTTAATATTCCGGAAAAGAAAAATATCACAGCTATTACAATAAGGACGATAAGCAGCGTTGCTGAACCGGCGACAATTCCGATGATCAACCCGACGTTTGTCTTTTTGGGTTGCGGCTGAGGAGCCTG
>ONDL01000020.1 GCA_900316555.1 uncultured Eubacteriales bacterium
TTTCGTTGTTCAATTTTCAAGGTCCTATGCGCCTTTTGAGGTGTTTTCACCATCGCTTTCGCGACCGCCGCACCTCAACAGTGCAAGAGCTATTATACAGCATTTAACACTGTTTGTCAACACTTTTTTTGAAAAAATTCTGATGAATTTATGCTGAGATTATCTTGTGCACACTCTTGTTTGGCGGTCACTTGCATCATTTTGCACAACCCAAATATGCCTTGTTTATATAATTTTAACAAAGTTTCTTTAATCTTAAAAAAAGTTGTGGATTTTTTCAAAAAATGTGTTATTATATAATTGCATATTAGAACAATATGTAATGATAATTCCGAGGTGAGCAATGATGGGCTGCAATAAAATTATAACAATTACCAGACAATTCGGTTCGGGCGGACACGAAATCGGCGCGGCGCTCGCAGAACGCTTGGGCATTGGTTTTTATGACAAGGAGTTGATCTCCCTCGCAGCCAAGGAAAGCGGAATTGCTCCCGAGGTATTTGAACACGCTGATGAAAAAGCGTCTAACAGTTTGCTGTACTCGCTCTCGATGGGTCTGTACAATTACGGCGCGGGCTTCTCCAGCTCAATGGGAGATTTGCCCGTTAACGACAAGCTCTATATTCTGCAGCATAGGATTATTAAAGAGAAAGCTGAAAACGAATGCTTTGTTATAGTCGGCAGATGCGCTGACTATATTCTCAGAAACCAGCCGAATGTTGTGAAGGTCTTTATCTACGCAGATATGGAAAGCAGAATCAAACGCGCGGTCGACAGACGTGAAATCGACCCCGCCAGAGCTAAACAGGCGGTTATCAAGACAGACAAGAACAGAGCGAACTACTACAGCTTTTATTCAGGACAGAAATGGGGTCAGGCTGACAACTTTGACCTGTGTATCAACAGCACAAAGCTCACAATCGAACAGGCGGTTGATGTTATCGCGGGTTACGTTGATATTATCAGCTGAGTCATATTTTTTCAGCTCCTGAATATACTGTATCATTGATAAAAAATTTCAGGAGGTGATTACATTGAAATTCGTCATTATGGATCTCGACGATTTTATCTTCAGCGGTGAAGAGTGGCATGAGAGTGAGAGGTAAGCGTTTCTCATTTCATCAGGAATGATAATTGAAAATTGCTTTGCTTATTTTCATTGACATAAAATCGTATATGTAGGCAGTCGCAGATGCGGCTGCCTATTCTTTTTTTGGTGGAACTCCGCCGTTTGTTAACACTTTTCGTTATGAAAGGACGTTAAGCCCCGCCGTTCATCACGGCTTCCGATAAACAAAACATTTCAAAAGGCGGAGAAAGCGCCCACCGGCGCTGCCCCTGAAACGAAACGAGGGCGCTATTCTTCGTTGCCGATAAAATTAAGCGGGTCGGCGTAGCTGCCGTTGACCTTGACCGCGGCGTGAATGTGGTTTTCGCTGTCGGCTTCAAAAGGCACGGTGCCGACGCTGCCGATCACATCGCCCTTCTCTACCCTGTCGCCCTGACTGACCTTGATATCGCCCAGACCGCTGTAAACACAAACCGCGTTGTTGACGGAAATCTCAACGGTCTTGCCGAAGAGCTTGTCGTCAGTCACCTTGGTGACCTCGCCGCCGCACATCGCGAGGACTTTGTCGCCCAGATCAGCCGCGAAATCCGTTCCGAGGTGCGGCTTCCAGACATTGAGGGTTTTGAAATAAACGCTGTCCTTGCTGTAGGGACGAACTACCTTGCCGCCAGCGACAGGATAGCTCAGGCTGAGGTCGGCAGAGAGCATTGTCTGGAGAGCGTCGTCGGAGTAGGTCGTATCCTCAGTCGTCGGCTCTGCCGCTTCGTCCGACACGGCGGTTGGCAGGGTGATCTCGGGCAGAGCCTCGGTCGGTTCCTCAAACGAGATCGTCGGCGAGGGTACGGTGACGGTCACGCCCGTGACAGCCTGATTGACCTGCTGCGCGTCGGTCGGCGTTGTGCTGAGCTTCGCGGTGGGGTTGATAACCGTGTTGTATGTGGAATAGACAGCCATGCAGACGGCTACCAGACATATCGCGAACGCGGCGTAAAAGCCGATTTTGCTCTTTGAACCGCGCTTGTTTCGATTCTGATGTTCATAATATTTGCTCATAAAAAAGCACCTCCGTCACTATTATGGACGGAGGCGCGGGTTTTATTCATATTATTCCAAAACCTTGTAGCCCTGTGCCGTTACAGCCGCGGCGAGCGCTTCGTGAGCGATCCCGGCGTTGAGAGTTACCTCGGCGGTGCCGCTTTCATGGCTGACGAGAGCCGAGTCGACCTCGGGCAATGCCTCGAGAGCGTTCTTTACACGAGCCTCACAGTGAGGGCACATCATACCTTCGATTTTGAGCTGATCTTTCATGGTCTTATTCTCCTTTACAATAATATTATTCTTTTGCAGAATTATATCTTCACCCTTGGGATAAAGCCTTACAAAGTTTAGTCTGAGGGCGTTGGTGACGACGCAGAAGCTGGAAAGGCTCATCGCCGCTGCGCCGAACATCGGATTGAGCTGCCAGCCGAAGAGCGGAATAAACACGCCCGCGGCAAGCGGAATTCCGATTATATTATAGATAAACGCCCAGAACAGGTTTTCGCGGATATTTCGCAGGGTCGCTCTGCCGAGTCTGATTGCGGCGGGAACGTCGCTGAGACGGCTCTTGACGAGAACCACGTCCGCCGCGTCGAGCGCGACGTCCGTACCAGCGCCGATAGCTATACCGATATCCGCGGTCGTCAGAGCAGGCGCGTCGTTGATGCCGTCGCCGACCATCGCCGCCTTGCCGCTGTCCTTGATATCGCGGATAACTTTCTCCTTGCCGTCAGGCAAAACGCCTGCGATAACCTCGTCGACTCCTGCCTGCTCACCGATGACGGCGGCGGTCTTTTCGTTGTCGCCCGTGAGCATGATGACCTTCATGCCTAAGCTCTTGAGCTGTGCGATCGCGGCAGGACTGTCCTCCTTGACAACGTCGGCCGCGGCTATTATGCCCAGAATTTTATTTCCTTTAGAGAAGTATAAGGGTGTCTTGCCCTGTTCTGCGAGCTTGTCAGCCTGAGAAAGAGTGCTTTCGGGAATCGCGGCGGTTTTCTCTATATACGCGCGGTTGCCTCCGCGGACAATATCACCGCCGAGCCTGCCTTCAAGTCCGTTGCCTGAGTGAACGCGGAAGTCATCGGGTTCAGTACGCAATGTACCGCGCTCGTCGGCATACCGCAAAACAGCCTTTGCCAAGGGGTGCTCGCTGTGCGCTTCGAGAGAGGCGGCACAACTCAGCAGCTCGTCCTCGGTCGCTCCGTTTGTCACGATATCGGTCACAACAGGCTCGCCAAGGGTTATTGTGCCCGTCTTGTCGAGGGCGACCGAGCGGATTTTGCCCGTTTCCTCAAGGGCAACTGCGGTCTTGAAGAGGATTCCGTTTCTAGCGCCGACTCCGCTGCCGACCATTATCGCAACGGGTGTGGCTAATCCGAGAGCGCACGGACAGCTGATAACGAGCACAGAAATCGCACGTGCCAGCGAAAAGCCGACAGACTGACCGACAAACAGCCAAACAGCAGCGGTTACAACGGCAATCGCGATTACCGCCGGCACAAACACGCCCGAAACCTTGTCCGCGATTTTGGCAATCGGAGCCTTCGTCGCAGCGGCGTCGCTGACCATCTTTATTATCTGAGATAGTGTAGTATCCTCGCCGACGCGGGTCGCTTCGCACCTGAGATATCCCGAGCGGTTTATCGTTGCGGCGGAAACCGTGTCGCCGGTCTCCTTGTCGACAGGCACGCTCTCGCCCGTAAGCGCGGACTCGTCAACCGCCGAGCCGCCCTCGAGGACAACGCCGTCGACGGGTATGCTCTCGCCCGGACGGACGGCGAAGATATCGCCCGTCCTGACCTGAGAGATCTCAACAGTAGTTTCAACTCCGCCGCGGATTACGGTCGCGGTCTTTGGCGCGAGCTTCATCAGACTCTTGAGCGCGTCGGTAGTCCTGCCCTTTGAGCGCGCCTCGAGCAGCTTTCCGACGGTTATCAGGGTCAGGATCATCGCCGAGGACTCGAAGTACAGCTCGTTCATCAGGCTTCCGGAGTGGTCGGCGGTCATCATAAACAGTACGGCGGTACTATAGGCGAACGATACTCCCGAGCCGAGCGCAACAAGAGTGTCCATGTTCGGCGCGAGGTGAATAAGTCCCTTGAAGCCGCTGACAAAAAATTTCCGGTTAATTATCATCACTGTCGCCGCGAGGAGCATCTGTAGAATGCCTAGCGCGAGGTGGTTGCCCTCGAAAAACGGCGGCACGGGCAGCCCGAGCATCATGTGTCCCATCGAGAAATACATCAGTATCAGCAAAAACACAAGCGAGGTTATCAGCCGTCTTAGTATTCTCGGGGTTTCGGTGTCCCTGATATCGTCGGATTCCTTCGCGGCTTTCTTCGCGCCCTTGACCGACGCGTCGTAGCCCGCGTTTCTGACTGCCGCAATGATATCCTGCTCTGCAGCAGTGCCGTCGACCGACATCGAATTCGTCAGCAGGCTGACAGTGCAGGAGCTGACTCCGCTGACCTTCGAAACCGCCTTCTCGACTCTCGCGCTGCAGGCGGCGCAGCTCATTCCCTTTACGTCATATTGCTCCATACTCTCACCTCATCATGCGCTGAATCGTATCGACCAGCTCGTCGACGGTGTCCTCTCTGCCCTCTTTGATATCCGTGACAACGCAGGTGTGGATATGCGCCGAGAGCAGCTCCTTGTTGAACGCGTTAAGAGCTGCGCCTGCCGCTGCCGCCTGAATCAGAATATCGGGACAATAGGCGTCGTTCTCGACCATCTTCTTGAGCCCGCGAATCTGTCCCTCGATGCGGTTGAGGCGGTTGAGCAGCTTCTTAACCTCCGCTTCGTCGCGGATTTTGGTTTCATGACAATGACATTGTTTTTCCATATTTATCACCGACTTCATTATATACCCCCTAGGGGTATATTGTCAATGGTTTTTTCAAATATATATTCCCCCGGACTTGCAAAAAAATGAATTTAGCGTTATTATAAGAAAGATAACGAATTATGAGGTGATATAAATGTTTAAGAAACAAAAGAAGCTCATTCCCGTTTCGCTGCTGACTGGCTATCTCGGCGCGGGCAAAACCACCGTGCTCAATCATGTGCTCTCCAACCAGCAGGGCTACAAAGTCGCTGTCATCGTCAACGACATCGGCGAGGTCAATATCGACGCTTCGCTCATAGCGAAGGGCGGCGCCGTTACCCAGAAGGACGAGAACCTCGTTCCGCTGCAGAACGGCTGCATCTGCTGCACACTCAAGGTTGACCTGATGAAGCAGATCGTCGAGCTGGCGAGATCGGGCAAGTTTGACTATATTCTGATCGAGGCTTCGGGTATCTGCGAACCCGGCCCCATCGCGGGTTCAATCTGCATGCTCGACGGCACTCAGCCTCAGGCGGGACTTCCTGCCGTTGCGCGTCTTGACAGCATTACTACCGTTGTCGACGCGAAAAGACTCGCCGACGAGTTCGGCTCCGGCGCTGACCTGATGAAGGACGACCTCGACGAGGAGGATATCGAGAACCTCCTCATTCAACAGATCGAGTACTGCACCACCATCGTTCTCAACAAGCTCGACGAGGTTACCGAAAAGGAGAAGGCGGATGTGCTTGAGGTTATCAAGGCGCTGCAGCCCGACGCGAAGATCATCGAGACAACCTACGGTCAGGTTGACGTCGCGGAAATCCTCGACACCAACAACTTCGACATGAGAAAGATCATGCAGAGCGCCGGCTGGGTAAAGGCTATGGAGATCGAGGGAGAGAACTCCGATGACCTCGACGATGATCATGACGAGCATGAACACGATCATGACCATAATCACGACGAGCACGAGCATCACGATCATGACCATGACCACGACCACGACCACGATCATGACCATGACCACGACCACGGCCACGGTCATCACCATCACCACCATCATCACCACGAAGAGGGTGAGGCTGAGGAGTACGGCATCGCGACCTTTGTTTATCAGAACGTGAAGCCCTTCTCAAAGGAGAAGTTCGAGAAATTTGTCTTTGAACAGTGGCCTAAAGAGGTAATCCGCGCGAAGGGTCTGTTCTGGATCATCGAGAACCCCAACACCGCCTATATCTTTGAACAGAGCGGCAGACAGAAGATCGCGAGCGACGACGGCGACTGGATCGCCGCCTTCCCCGAGGACGAGAGAAAGGAAATCCTCGCTCTCAACCCCGATATTGCCGAGACATGGCACCCCGTTTACGGCGACCGCGTCAACAAGCTCGTATTCATCGGCAGAGGAATGGACAAGGAAGCGATTATCCGCTCGCTCGACGCTTGTATCTCCGACAAGGTGAAATAATCACGCAGCACAAAGAGGCTTGGTTCCCCGAGCCTCTTATTTCTTTTATTGAATATACCAAACATCAAAAAAGGACAGGCATGAAGCCTGTCCTTAGTTGTTAATCAATAATCGCTTAGTCTGCTGTATAGGGAAGCAGAGCGAGGTGACGCGCACGCTTGATGGAAGTTGTGAGGTCACGCTGATGTCTTGCGCAGGTACCTGTTACACGGCGGGGAAGGATCTTTCCTCTCTCGGACATATAACGGCGAAGACGCGCAATATCCTTGTAATCGATATGCTCTACCTTGTCAACGCAGAATCCGCAAACCTTCTTGCGGCTCTTTCTGCCACGGTTGTTAGGTCTGTCAGCCATTTCGAAGTTCTCCTTTCAATGAGAATAAATAAATGTAGTTAATTTCAGTTAATTAAAATGGTAAATCGTCATCGAGCGGCATATTCTGGAAATCGTTGTTTGTTCCGCTCTGATATGAAGTCTGGGGCTGCTGATAGGACTGCTGTGCAGGAGCCTGATAGGTCTGCTGAGAGGGGTAGGAATTACCGCCGTACTGCTGCTGACCGTAGCCGCCGTTGTTATTGTTATTATCGCGGCGTTCGCCCGTGAAGGATACGTTGTCGGCAACAACCTCTACAACATAGCGGTTTGTGCCGTCCTTCGCCTGGTACGTTCTGGTCTGGAGCTGTCCCTCAAGTGCGATCATCGAGCCTTTGCCGAAGTAGCGGCAAACAAATTCCGCCGTATTTCTCCAGCACACGATGTCGATGAAATCAGCCTTTCTCTCCTCGCCCGCCTTGACATAACCGCGGTCAACGGCGATGCGGAAGCTGGTGACGCTCAGTCCCGAGTTTGTGGTTTTGAGTTCGGGGTCAGAAACAAGTCTGCCCATTAAGATTACACGATTTAACATTTTCTTCGTCCTTTCGTAATTCGGGTAATTTACCCTACAATGTGATTATTCGTCTTCCTTCTTGATAATGAGTGAACGCATTACGCCTTCGGTGATCTTGAAGATACGGTCAAGCTCCGCGGGGAACTCGGCTGTGCTCTCAAAATCGAAGAGAACGTAATAGCCTTCGCTTTCCTTGTTGATGAGATAAGCGAGCTTTCTCTTGCCCCACTCGTCTACATTCTTCAAAGTGGCATGCTTTTCAATGAGGTTCTTGAACTTCTCGACGATAGCCTGAATGCCTTCCTCGCCCTTCTTCATTGAAACGATCATTACGGTCTCGTAATTTGCTGTTACTGCCATTTCTTTGCACCTCCTTCTGGACATTATGGCGGATTTCTCCGCAAGGATTTGAAGCCCACGCGCTTTGACGCATAAAGCAACAAATATTATTATATCACAAAAATCCCATTTGTCAATCTTTTTTCTCCGCCTACTTAAAAAGATTCAGCGAACTTTTAGGTTTCTGCAACGGCGGGTCAAAGGCAGTTCCGAGGAAGGATAATACTAATACGCCTGCCAAACGCGATACTCTGCTTGCTTATTTTCGGAATATATGCTACAATAAAAGCTAAATCATAGAACAAAAGGAGTGTGTTTATGAAGCTGATAAAAAAATATTTCATCGTACTGCTAGGTATCCTGACAGCTGCTCAGGCTTGCTCCTTAGTTGCCGCTGCTGCCGAAAGCGACGATATCAACAACAAAATTGTCGGCGACGTTGACGGCGACGGGCTTGTCACGGTTCTTGACGCAACCTTGATCCAGAAATATATCGCCGATATTATCGGTAATGACGAACTGAACACCACAACCGCCGACGTCAATCTTGACGGAAAAATCAACATCAACGACACCACGAAAATACAGTCCTACGCCGCCGGCATTTCCGACTCGCTCTACGCGGGCATGACCGTTAAGGAAGCAATAAAAAAGAAAAACAACAAACCAATCGTGACTCCGATCATTTAGTGGCATATAAACAGCGCTGCGTCAGCCGACGCAGCGCGTTTTTTCTTTATTCGAATTTTGCGTCATACCAGAGCAGGAAGGCGTAGATCGCGTAGAGGCGGTTCCAGAGGAATTCCTCGCCGCCGAGATAGCGGTTCCACATATCCTTCAGGGTATCCTGATTGAAGAACTGACGCGAGGTTTCGCCGAAGAGCTTGTCGGCGATCGGGCGGTTGTAGCGCTCGTTTTTCAGCCACATTCTTATCGGAACGGGGAATCCGACCTTCTTTCTGAACGCGACCTCATACGGCAGCTTCGAAAGCGCCGCCTTTCTGAAAACGCACTTGTTCTGCTCGCCGTCGAACTGGTACTGAGCAGGGATCCTGCGCGCGACATTGAACAGGCGCAGGTCACTGAACGGTGTGTGGAGCTCTACGCCGCAGGCGGTGCTTGTGCGGTCGGTATTGAGGTAGATATCGCCCTCGAGCCAGAGTGAAATATCAATAGTCAGCTTCTGGGCGAGCGGATTCTGTCCCTGAACCTCGCTCCAGAGTGCCGCGACAGGCTCCTCGGCGCTGACGTTTTCGTCATAGTCGAGCATGAGCGTCTTGATGAAATCCTCGCTCATGATGTGTGAGCAGGTGAGGTAAGTCCACTCCTTGGGCAGCTCGCGCTTGTGGGCGTTGTAGCCGCCGAAGAACTCGTCGATACCCTCGCCGGAATACACGACCTTGGCGTGCTCTCTGACAGCCTCGCAGCCGATTGAGAAGGCAACCGCAGACGCGTCGCCGAGAGGCTGACCCATCTTGTCGATAACGGTGGGAATGCGGTCAAAGTATTCCTGTGCGCCGATCATTCTGACGTTGAAGTCCTTGCCGAGAATCTCGGCGGTATGGCGCGCAAGCTCCGACTCGTCAAAGCCGCTCTCCTCGTAGCCGACGGTATTTGCCGCCTGAGCGTCGCCTGCGGCGAGAAGATAGGACGAATCAACGCCGCCCGAGAGGAATGACTCCTTGTAGGGAAGCTGCTCGTCGGCGCGTTCCTCACCGAGAATCTCGTCGACGACCGCGCGTATCTCCTCCGCGAACTCGTCGGCTGTCTTGCTCTCATCGGGCTCAAATACGGGCTTCCAGTAGCGTGTGAGCGTAACTGTCTTGCCGTCGGACTCGGCGTAGTGACCGGGACGGAGCTTATAAATGCCCTCATAGAAGGTTTCAGAACCGATCGGGTAGCCGTAGAAAAGATACTGCTGGAGCATACGGCGGTTGAGCTTCTTCTCAACACGGGAGTCGGACGCGATCTCGTCGATATCGCCCGAGCAGAGGAATTCTCCGCCCGCTGTGGTGTAGAACATCTGCTTCTGACCCACGTGGTCGCGGAAGCAGTAGACCTTATCTCCGTCGCTCAACGCAAAGGCAAAGGCTCCGTAGAGGTGGTCGACGATCGCCGTGCCCCATTTTTCAAAACCCTTGGCGAGGATCTGCTGCTCTCTGTCCTCGCGTGAAAGCGGAAGGGTGATTCCGAGCTCTTCGCAGAGCTTCTTATAATTGCGGATATAGCCGCTGTAATATTTTATCTGTACCATAGTGTACCTCCGTGTCGTTTGCTGTCAGAATTATAGCATTTTGAGGCGGCTTCGTCAATGCGCGCGGGTCAATTATTTTCATTTCCGACAATTTCGACGCCCTTTGACACAACGCTGCCCCACGACTTCTGCCAGCGCGTATCTCCCTCGGTGCGCAATCTCTTGCGGATCGTCAGTCCCGCCGCGATTTCAACCGATTCGGGCTTTGCGTCCCTGTTGGCGCAGGTGAAGAACACATAGCGCACGCAATAGGTGCCCTGAGCCAGAGCTGAAATATCGAGCCTGAGCTGCAAGGTTTGGCTCTCGCCCTTCTTGCCGCCGCCCGCGTTCTCGATCACAAAGGCTGTGATGGGATAGTGGCGGATATCGCTTATTTCAACGCGCAGGCCGAGCCGCTCTACGTCCTCGAGATATGTCCAGTCAAGCTCGAGCGGAACCTGCTCGTCGTCATAGAACCAGCTGCTCGTCCGTCCGAAGAACTTCGCGCGCGTCAGGTTGAGAAGCTTGCGGCGAACCTTCTCCTTGTACTTGTCGTCAACGTACTCAAAGGAATACAGCTCGTCGTTCTCGCCGCCGAGGTATAGCTTGATTGCCCCGTCGACCTCGCCGTCAAAGACCTTTCTGCCGTGCTCGAGCACGACGCAGCGGCTGCACAGCTCCTGGATAGTGCTCATATTGTGCGAAACATAGAGCACTGTGCGGTTCTCGTCAATCGCCAGCTCGCGCATCTTGGCGATGCACTTTTTCTGGAACTTCATGTCGCCGACAGCAAGAACCTCGTCCATGATCAGGATCTCGGCGTCGAGGTGAGCCGCGACCGCAAAGGCGAGCTTGACGAACATTCCCGAGGAATAGCGCTTGACGGGCGTGTCGATGAAGGTCTCGCACTCTGAAAAGCTGATGATCTCGTCAATTTTGGCGTCTACCTCGGCTTTTGTCATGCCGAGAATCGCGCCGTTGAGATAGATATTCTCCCTGCCTGTCAGCTCGCCGCTGAAGCCCGTGCCGACCTCGAGCATGCTCGCGATTCTGCCGCGGTAGGCGATTTTACCCTCCGTCGGCGAGGTTATGCGCGACAGCAGCTTGAGGAAGGTCGACTTTCCGGCGCCGTTCGCGCCGATGATGCCGACTCTCTCGCCGCGCTTTATCTCGATATCGAAGTTCTCAAGAGCGGTAAAGATCTCGCCCTTCTCGTACTCTCTCGCGCCGATCCTGCGGTTAGGGTCTTCCCTTCCGCGCTTTTTGGCGTACCAGCTCTGCAAATCCCTGCGCAGGGTGCCCGAGCCGATCACTCCGAGGGTGTACCGCTTCGTCAGATGTTCGGTTTTTATTACACAATCCTTGTCCATAAATTACACCGTATCGATAAAATTCTTTTCGACCTTATTGAAGATCACGAGCCCGAACAGCAGAATCAGCGCCGTAACGCCGAGGCTGACGAGCCAGTAGACCCAGTGGAAGGCTCCGCTGCCGAGAAAGGCGTAGCGGTAGGTTTCGACGATCGGTGCTACGGGGTTGAGCAGCAGCACCGTTCCGAGTCCCAGAGGCGCCTCTGAAATCGGATATACAACGGGCGTGATATACATCAACAGCGAGATGCCGAAGTTCACGAGGATATTGAGGTCGCGGTACTTTGTGGTTATCGAGGAAACGATCAGTCCGATTCCCATTCCGAGCAGCGCCGTCTGCAAAACGAGCAGCGGCGTCAGCAGGATCATCAGGTTCGGGTGCACCCCTGTTCCCATCAGCGCGTACACAACGACGAGGATAATATATACCACCGTCTGAAGCGCGAAGTTGATGAAGTTGAATATCACGTTCGCGATCGGCATGACGAGCCGAGGAAAATAGACCTTGCCGAATATCCTGGCGTTGCTGAGGAAGGTCGACGAGCCCTTGTTGAGGTTAGAACTGAAAAAGCTCCAGAGCACGTTTCCCGACATATAAAACAGAAACGGCGGCACTCCGTCGGTTGAGATGCCAGCGATCACGCCGAAAATCACCGTAAAAACAGTGGTTGAAAGCAGCGGATTGATCAGAATCCAGATCGGGCCGAGCACGGTCTGCTTGTAGGAGTTCACCAGATCGCGCTTGACAAAGAGCCAGATGAGGTCGCGGTAACGGAAAAGCTCCCTGAAATTGACGCTGAACAGCTTGTTTTTGGCTTCTATATAAGTAATGTTATCGTTTGACATAGCTTCACTTCCGAAACATATTTGTGCATATTTTCACATATTAACTATATCACAACTTAGATTTTGTGTCAATTACGGTTGATTTGTTTCGGGTTTGGTGATATAATATTTTTTGCATATTAAAAAAGGAAAGTGATTGAAATGATAAGAACATCAACAATACGGCTCCTGAGCTTCGCGCTTGCTCTCATGCTCTGCTTCTCAGCTGTGGCTCTCACCGCCTGCGGCAGCAAGAACGAGCAGACAAGCAGCAAGACCGAGCAGACCACGGCGGCTCAAACCACCCAAAAGGCGACTGAGGCTGAAGTTGACGCGTCCGCGCTCGAAGGCACAAAGGCTGTCATCGACGTCAAGGACTACGGCAAGATCACCGTCGAGCTGTATCCCCAGTACGCTCCAAAGACCGTCGCAAACTTCGTTAAGCTCGCCGAGAGCGGCTTCTACGACGGACTGACCTTCCACAGGATCATGGAGGGCTTCATGATCCAGGGCGGCGACCCCAAGGGCAACGGCACAGGCGGCAGCGACGAGAACATCGTCGGCGAGTTCTCAGCGAACGGCTTCACACAGAACACACTCAGCCACACAAGAGGTGTTATCTCGATGGCGAGAAGCAGCGATATGAACAGCGCAAGCTCGCAGTTCTTCATCGTTCATAAGGACTCGACCTTCCTCGACGGCCAGTACGCGGCGTTCGGCGAGGTAACAGACGGCATGGACGTTGTTGACAAGATCGCGACAGACGCAAAGCCCGTCGACGGCAACGGCACTATCCCCTCCTCAAAGCAGCCCGTTATCAACTCCGTCACTATCGAGAGAGCTCAGTAACAAATAAACGCGAAAAGGACAGCCACGCGGCTGTCCTCTTTTTTTGTTTAAAACCTCATTGTGAGCGAAATTCTGTTTTTCTTGGGGTCGACGGAGAGAATTTTTACATTTACCACGTCGCCGACCTTGAGCACCTCTGACGGGTGCTTTATGAACTTATCGCAAATCTGGGAGATGTGAACAAGGCCGTCCTGGTGCACGCCGATATCGACGAACGCGCCGAAATCAATGACGTTGCGGACTGTGCCCTTGAGCTCCATGCCCTCCTTGAGGTCGTTGATGTCGAGCACGTCGGTACGCAGCATAGGCGCGGGCATCTCGTCGCGCGGGTCACGTCCGGGCTTCGATAGCTCCTTGACGATATCGTCGAGGGTGGGAAGTCCGATTCCGAGGGTGTCGGCGAGAGTCTTGGTGCCCTTCGCCTTTACCCTGCCGCTGATATCGGTGAACTTCGCGGATTTTATTTCTTTATCAGAATAATCAAGCAATCCGAGCAGCTCCTTCGCGCTCTTGTAGCTCTCGGGGTGAACGCCCGTGTTGTCGAGCGGATTGCGGCTCTCGGGTACGCGCAAAAAGCCCGCACACTGTTCAAACGCCTTTGGTCCGAGCTTGGGAACCTTTTTTAATTCTGCACGAGAACTAAACGCACCGTTTTCCTCGCGGTAAGCGACGATGTTCTTGCAGACGGTGGAGTTAAGACCCGACACGCGCAACAGCAGCGCAGGTGAAGCGGTGTTAAGATCAGCGCCGACGGAGTTTACGCAGTCCTCGACAACGCCGTCGAGGGTTTCGCCGAGGCGCTTCTGTGGCATGTCGTGCTGATACTGACCTACGCCGATCGCCTTTGGCTCGATCTTGACAAGCTCAGCGAGCGGATCCTGCAAACGCCTTGCGATCGATACCGCCGAGCGAAGGGTCAGGTCAAGCTCGGGCAGCTCTGTCGCGGCGAGCTTTGACGCGGAATAAACCGACGCGCCTGCCTCGCTGACTACCATGTAATAAACGGGTCTTTCTATTTCCTTTATCGCGTCGGCGGCGAACATCTCGGTCTCCTTTGATGCGGTGCCGTTGCCGATCGAGATGATGTCGACGCGGTGCTTTTTGATGAGTTGAAGCAGCTTTGCCTTTGACTCAGCCGCCTTGCGCTCGCCGTGTGTCGGGTAAATTACGGCGGTGTCGAGCACCTTGCCGGTGCCGTCGACGACCGCGACCTTGCAGCCGGTGCGGTAGCCGGGGTCAAGACCGAGGACGACCTTTCCCTTGACGGGCGGCTGCATGAGGAGCTGCTTGAGGTTGACCGCGAAAACCTTCATGGCGTTCTCGGCGGCGTTATCCGTAAGCTCAGAGCGGATCTCGCGCTCGATAGACGGGAAAATCAGGCGGCTGTAGGCGTCCTCTCCGGCGGCGCGGAGAATATCGGAGCAGAGCGGATTTCTGCCCTTGTCGAGCAGGCGGTAGATAACAGAGAGCGGACGCTCCTCGTCGAGCTCTAGGCTGACCTTGAGGAAGCCCTCCTTCTCTCCCCTGTTGACGGCGAGGACGCGGTGACCCGCGATTTTCTTGACCGTTTCGCCGAAGTCGTAGTACATTGTGTAGACGCTCTCCTTCTCCTCGTCAGCGGCGACCGAGCGGAGAACGCCGTTATTCTGAGCGATTTCGCGGATACGCTTGCGGATCTCAGCGCTGTCGGAAACCTGCTCGGCGATGATATCCATTGCACCGGCTATAGCCTCGTCGGCACTCGCGACGCCCTTCTCCTCGTTGACGAATTCCGCGGCGTAGTCACGAGGGCTGAAGCCCTTCTCCTGCTTTATGATTTCAACCGCGAGCGGCTCAAGACCCTTCTCCTTCGCTACGCTCGCGCGCGTCTTTCTCTTCGGGCGGAACGGGCGGTAGATATCCTCGAGCTCGCTGAGAGTCTGCGCCTTTTCGAGAGCGGCGGCGACCTCGTCGGTGAGCTTCTCCTGCGCCTCGATCAGATTGCGGATCTCCTCTCTGCGCTTGTCAAGACCGCGCAGGTAATCTAATTTCTCGCTGAACTGACGGATAAGCTGGTCGTCCATCGAGCCGTGCATTTCCTTTCGGTAACGAGCGATAAAGGGAATCGTGTTGCCGTCGTCGAGCAGCGCGATGATGTTCGCGGCGTACTCCTCCCTGATTTCAAATTGCTGTGCCAGAACCTTTGAATACTCCATATATATCCTCCGTTTTTTATTGCCCAATGATTATACCACAAACCCGATTTTTTTGCAAACAAAAAGGGCGCGACACGCACGCCCTGATATTTATTTATTTTATCAGTCCCAGATCCTGCTTCCATTTGAGCACGCGGATAACGCTGCGGTCGATCTGCTCCATCGGGATCTCCTGCTTTTCTACCGCCTCGAGCACTGCGGGGTACTGAACCTCGAGGTCTGAGCAGCAGAGCATATCGTTGCCTGCCTTTGCTGCGAAAACCGCCGCCGCGTCGCTGCCCGTATACTCAGAAATCGCGCCCATGATGAGGTCGTCGGTCATGACAACTCCGTTGAAGCGCAGGTCGTTCCTGATGATCTGATGAACCTTGTCCGAGAGCGAGGCAGGATAATCCGCGTCCATGCACTCTACGATATTGTGAGAAACGAGAATGCAGTCCGCGCCTGACGAGATACCCGCCGCAAATGGCTTGAAGTCGTTGCTGAGAAACTCGGAATATGAACGGCTGTCAACGGTAATGCCCGTGTGGGTATCGGAGTTGTCGCCGTAGCCCGGGAAGTGCTTTAGCACGCTGCCGAGCTTCTTTGAGCGGTAGATGCCGACCGTCTTTCCGACAAATTCCGAAACCTCGTCCGCGTCGCCCGAGAACGAGCGCTCGTACATGAACAGGTCGGGATCGCCCGTAACATCGCACACAGGCGCGAGGTTGACGTTTATTCCGAGGGAAAGCAGCAGGTCTGCCTTTTCCTCCTCGGCGCCCTCAACGGCTTCCCAGCCGCCGCTTGTGTAATAATCGCGCGGCGACATGAACGGCTCGTCGCGCAGGCTTGAGCTGACGCGGACGACTGTGCCGCCCTCTTCGTCGGTGCCGATGAGCATCGGGATATCCGACGCGTCCTGATAGCTCTGAATGTTCGCCCTCACCTCGTCCGCCGTGAGTCCGTCAAAGTCCCTGCCGAAGAGGATATAGCCGCCGAGGTGGTACTTCGCGGCAGTTTCCGCCGCGTCCTCGTCGGGACAGCGAGCAAAAAACATCTGCCCGACCTTCTCCTCGACAGTCATCTTTGCAACCATCTCCTCGAGCATATCGGTCTCGGGCTCGGCAGGCTCGGTGGAATCCGTACCTGCGGCTGACTGATTCTGTGTCGGAGACGGCACGGACGACTGACCCGCGCTCTGACACGCCGTGAGGCTGAGCAGGCAAGCGAGCATTAATATCGCAATAAATTTTTTCATCTGTTCTCCTATCTTACCCTGACAAGGCAGTCGGTCTTAACGCCGTTCGAGAGCTTGCAGGTGATCACCGCGTTGCCGCCTCTTCTCGCTGTGACAACGCCGTCGCCGCTGACCTGAGCCACCGACGAATCGGAGGATTCGTAGCTGATGTCCTGTGCCGCCGTGCCCTCCAAAAACGCGGGTACGAGCGACATATGCTGGTTGCGCGCGAGAGTCGCGTCGGTCTTATTAAGATAGAAACAGAGCGGATTCTGCTTTACGTCGACCTCGAAGCCGACGATACGTCCGTCGGGAGTTTCCGCGCGAACCATCGCCTGACCGATGGCTTCGGCTGTAACCTCGCCGCTCTGTGAAACAGTGACGACCTCCTCGTCCGACGAAGTCCAGCTCAGCTTGCCGCTGTAAGGCTCTGAACCGAGATTGACCGTCAGTTTTGCATTCTCGCCCTTGGCGATATCGATTTTCTGCTTCTCCGCCGAGAGTGTGTTTCTCTCCGCGAAAAGCTCGTTCAGCTTCTTTTCGACAAGCTCACCGTATACCTTGTCCTGGGCGTAGGCTACGGGGTGGATCTCGTCGCCGACGTCCTTGTCGTCGTTGCAGTAAAAGTACTGCTTGTTTATCTCTTCGTTGACGGCGCGAAAGTCTGTTTCGCTGCAGATATCCACATACGGGATCTCCCACTTGTCGAGCACCTTGCGCAGCATATCCCAGTAAAGCGGCTGCCTGTCGTCGCAGTCATGGCAGAGGACAAATAGCTTTACTGCATCTTTATAATTTTTTGTAAGAAAATAGCAAATTTGTTCAAGCGCACCTGCCGTCGTGGTCACGTCGTAGAAGCCGCCCTTGTTGCTGTCGGGAGTGACCTCGCCGACCTTGACCTTCAGGAATATATCATTGAAACCGCCGTCGAGCAGAATAACGTCGTAATCCTCGTGCATAGTGAGCACACGCTCCAGAATACTTGTGCCCGAGCTGAGCGGATTTTCCTTGATTTTGGCAAGAGTAGTGCCGCCGACCGCGTTGGTAGTGAAGTCCATCGAGTACTTCTCGGCGAGGTAGTAGGAGTAGGAGTGGAAGTCCTTGCCGAAGGTGTCGGTGCCTGTGCCCTTCGCTACGCTGTCGCCGTCGCTGTAGAGCTTCTTTCCGTAGAGCCAGCTATGTTCAGGCATGCGGAAGCTGTTCGCAGGGATATCGTAAAGACTGATTTTGCCGCTGATGTATGAACGCAGCAGCTCGAGGTCGGACTCACCGACAGAGCCGTCGCAGTCGAGGTCGGAGTTGAACTTCTCGGGAGTTGAGAGCCTGCCGCCGTTGATATAATTCTCTACGAGAATTATATCCTTGCTGTTGATGCTGCCGTCGGAGTTTACATCGCCAAATGTGAGAGTATCGCTGCCGCTGAAAACGAGCTTTTTGTCCGCAGCGTACTTTTCGGCGGCGGTTCCGATGCAGCCCTTGATCACAAACGAGGTGTTGACGCAGTAATACTGCTCTCCGACGCGCCTGTCGTTGAGGATATCGGGAATACCTGTGCGCGTGCGGCAGTTTACGGCGAAGGCGTCGCTGCCGATCGAATAAACCGTCGGCGGAAGCTCAATTTCGCGCAGAGAGGTGCAGTTGAGGAACGCGCCGAACGAGATCGTGCCGAGTCCGCGTACGAGCTTCACCTCGCTTAGCCTTGAGGAGCCGTAAAACGCCCACCAGCCGATTTTGCGAACGGTGGAGGGAATAGAGAGCTTTTCAATTTTGGAGCGGTAAAACGCGGCTGTGCCGATTTCCGTTACGGTATGACCGCCGAGAGAGGACGGCACGGCAAGCTCGGTATCGCTGCCCGTGTAGCCAGTGACGACCGCCTCGCCGTTTTTGACGGTATAGAGCCAGTCGCTCATGGAAGCGTCGTCTGATGCGAACGCGGGTACGGCGCAGGACAGCCCGAGCATCAAAGCCAGTAATAATGCCACTATCTTCTTCATAATAACACCCAAAAACACAATATATAGTTATTGTACTATTCTTTTACTAAAATGTAAATGGTTTCGGGCAAATTTTGTCGAAAAATAAAACACTCCCGATCCGGGAGTGTTAAACGAGTTTTTAGCCGAGAATCAGCGCGATCGCCTCTTCTCTTGTGACGCCGAGCGACGTTGCGATTTCGTCGCCGGCCATCTTCTCAGCCTCTCTGAGAATGCGGTCGTCGGAGATGTGGAGCCGCTTGCCCTGAGCGGTCACAGCCGCTGCGCGGGCGTGAATAAGTCTTACCAGCGCGACAAGCTCGCGGCAGTCCTCGCCCGAGATGATCCCGCGGAAGCGTTCGGCGCGCAAGTTCTTGTTGTCGATCCAGTCGATGGAGAACGTCCTGTCGTCGAGGATCGCGCGGACTTCATCAGCGGACTTTACAAAGCGCATGCGGCTCACAAGGGTTTCGTTGCCGGTCGGCACAAAGACCGTGGAGCAGTCCGACCGGACGGGCTTGAGGACGTAGTACTCCATTTCAGAGGAACCGACGCGGCGCGTGGTTATTTTCTCGATGCGGCACACTCCGTTCGTCCCGTAAAGCACGGTCTGACCTACTGAAAACATATGGCAGTCCTCCCCTTCCTTATGTGATTATTTTATCATATTATGAAATTTTTTGTCATAGGCAGAATAGACAAAATTAAGGAGAGGTTTTTTCGGCAATTAAACATAGAAAAACAACCGAGAAAACTCGGTTGCCTTTCGGGGGTATATTGGGTTATAGAAGGAATAATCTGAATAAATCGTAAGGACGAAATACGCGCCGCAAATTGTAAATGTTAAAATCAGAACTCCTAAATAAATCACCTAAAAAACAAAGAGAGCGGCGCATATTCCGTTCATTGTCATTTGACACTTATATTATACACAATCCTTTTAGCAGTTTCAGTTGCATTTGCAACATTTTTCGTTTTGACAGGGAAAAGAAAAGTGTGATAAATTGTGCAGTTTTTACAATTTGCGTACTAATTTGTGACGAAACTGTTTGGTACAAAAAAGGCAGCGAATAAATCGCTGCCTCTGAAAAAATCAATGAAATTTTACGGAGCGGTGGTTGCCGTAGGCTCCTTGCCCTTGCTCACGATGATGGTGATATTGGTGCCGTACTCGACAGTATCGCCCACCTGATGATTTTTGTAGCCGATGACTCTGCCCTCGGCGTACTTGTCGCTGTAGGAGTACTCCGCGGACGCGAGAAGACCCTGCGCCGCGATATCGGACGAAACCTGGTCGAGCGACTGTCCCTCGATCTTGGGCAGCTCGCGCATCTGGGCGCCCTTGCTGACGGTTACGCTTACGACGATGTTGCCGTCCTGGCTGACCTTTGAGCCTGCCGCGGGACTCTGAGCCATAACGACGCCTTCCTTGTAGCTGTCACTGTGCTCGTCGGGATAAGCGCGTATGAGCGTTACGCCCGTGCTGCCGCCCGCTGCCTTGACCGCTTCCTCGTAGGACATGCCGACGTAGTTGGGAACGGTCGGACCTGTCCACTCTGTGCTCATGGTCGACTCCTGGGTGGCGTTCTGGTTGCCGCCGAAAAGACCCTTGAGCGGATTGGACATCAGCCAGAAAACTCCCGCGATGCCGAGGATAACAAACGTCGCTGCCGCCGCGATGATCACGATCGAAACGCGGGACATGCCGTTGCGGTTCTTCTGCTCCTTATCGGAGCGCGATATATTCATGCTCGCCGTGCGCGAGATCTCGTCCTGGATAGCCTTGGCGGTGTGTGCTACGGAAAGCTGTGAGCGAAGCTCGTCAAAATCCGTGATACGGTTCTCACGCTCAACCTGCAGACCGTTGGCAAGCGCCGACACAACGTGAGGCGGCAGCTTCTTGACGGTGGTGGTGCTCATGAGAAGGCGGCTGTCCTTGAGACGCTCGGGAGCTGCCTTGGGCAGGTGACCCGTCAGCGCATAGAACAGAGTCGCGCACAAGCCGTAGATATCGGTGATATCGTCGAGCGGAAAGGCTACCTCGTACTGCTCGGGCGCCGCTGCTCCCGAAAAGAGCTGGCTCTTGAGCGAGGTGCCGCGCTTGCGTTCGTTCTCGGTCGCAAAACCCGAGATCTTGAGCTTGCCCGACGAGGTGATGTACATATTCTTCGGTGAGATCGCGTAGTGACCGACGCCTCTCTTGTGGAGAGCCTCGAGAGCGGAAATGACGGGCATAAAGAGCGGACGCGCAACGTCCCAGTCAAGACTTCCGCCGCTGCGCTCGACGTATTCCTCAAAGGGAATGTAGTCCTCGCTGTCCTCGATCACGTAGGCGGTGTTGTTTTCCTCAAAAATATTGTGGACGTTCATCAGCGCCGAAAGCTCGCGCAGATCTGCAACTACGCGGTAGTAGTTGATAAAGTCGTCCTTGAGCTTATTGTAAACCAGACGGTTTTCGTAGTTGACGCGAACCTCGGTCTCACCCTCGGCTCTGCTGAAAAGTCCGACAGGGAGAAACTCCGCGACGATCGCGATGTCGCCCGTCTGCTTGTCGTAGCAGAGATAACGGGTGCTCTCACCGTTGGTGTCGATTCCTGCGCCTACTATGTATCTGTTCGCGAGCACCGTTCTGTAAGGAAGGAACGGTGCCTGCTGTTTTTCCGCATTATCAAAGCCGCACTCGGGACAGAAGCGTCTGTCGCCGATTTCCTGCATACATCCCATGCACAATGCCATACTTCTATTCACTCCATACTGTTAAAACTTCACAATCCAAACATTTCTATCATTCCAACTTGAATTATAGCATACTACTATATTTCTTTTCAAGATTTATAGATGTCATTTTCATTACATTTTTGTTATTGTCAAAACGGCTGTCCGCGCCGGCAAAAGCCCATATTTTCCGCCGAAAAATTTCATTCGGCAGAAAAACATCAATATCCTGTGTGGCGCGGTCTGTAACCGTTTGTTATTTTCGTTTTTCACACCTCTCGCCCTCAAAAATATTCGATACGCCGACAGGATTGCGGCTCTCGTAGACGTAATTGTCGAGCGGATAGTGCGCGCCCTTAATCGAGAGCGTGACTGAGCCGCAGCCGAGCGGAAACAGCGAAAAGGTCAGCCCGTCCATACCCTCGAAGGAATGCTTTCCTTCGGTGAGCAGGCGGATTTCCTCGTGCTCGGAGAGCAGGGTCACGCTGCCGCCTCTTGAGCCGGCATACTCAAGGGCGTAGAGGTTCGCGACGGTGTGGTCGAGCCTGCCGCCCGTTGCGGCAAGAACCACCATCTCATCATACCCCTTTTGGAGCGCGTTGTCAATACAGTGAACCGTGTCGGTGTATAGCTTTTCGCGCTGAAGGGTGATAGTTTCTGCCGTATCGGGCAGAGCGTCGGCGCAGGAATCAAAGTCCCCGATGATAACCGACGGGGAAACGCCCGCCGCCTTCGCGTATGAGTAGCCTCTGTCGGCGCACAGCACAAAGGCGTTCTGCGGTATTTCGTTTCTTATAAATTCAATGTCGGGCGACGGCGCGCCCGCGATTATGTAACATTTCATCAGAATCACTTAAACTGCCACGGCTTGAGATCCTTGACCTCGTTGTACATGGCGACGTAGCTTTTGTGGCGGGACGGGTGGATCCTGCCCTCGCGTACCGCCTCGAGGACTGCGCAGCCCTTTTCACAGGTGTGCGCGCAGGACGTGAACTGACACTGTCCGAGATATTCCTCAAACTCGGGGAAGCAGTACTGCAGCCTGTCCTTGTCGATCATCTCGTAGCGCTGCAAATCAACCGTCGAAAAGCCCGGAGTGTCGGCAACAAGGCAGCCGTTCTCCTCGAACAGTTCAACCACGCGCGTGGTGTGGCGACCTCTGCCGAGCTTGTCGCTGATCTCGCCCGTTGCGAGCTCAAGACCCGGGAAGAGCATATTGAGCAGCGTGGACTTGCCGACGCCGCTGTTGCCCGTAAAGGCGCTGACCTTGCCGCGCAAAAGACTGAGCAGCGCGTCAGCCTCCTCTCTGCTGTCGGGCGAGAGCTGAAAGACCTCTATGCCGCTGCCGCGGTAGATGTCCGCGATCTCGTCGCCGTTTTTGATGTCGTTCTTCGACACTGCGATCACGGGCTGCATTCCGTTGTTGACCGCCGCCGCCGTCATCTTGTCGATAACCGCGAAGTTCGGAAGCGGATCGACGGTCGAACAGACGATAACAAGAATATCGATATTCGCTAGCGCGGGTCGCTTCAGCTTGTTTTTGCGCGGAAGGATCTCTTCTATGGCGCAAAAGCCGTCGTCGGGCACGGTAATCCGTACCCGATCGCCCGCGACAGGCGAGCTGCCGCGCTTGCGGAAGCTGCCTCTCGCCTTACATTCATACATTTCGCCGTCGCAGCGGACGTAGTAAAAGCCGCCGACGGACTTCATCAGAACTCCCGAAAGCTCCTTCATACTCAATAGATCACGTAGTCGCCCGAGCCGTCGTCAACAGGAGCTTCGGTCGGGGTTACGGGCGCCTCGGTTACGGGCGCTTCTGTTGCCGGCGCTTCTGTTGCGGGCTGGGTGGGAGCCTTGTACTCGTGGGTGACTGTATTGGTGACAGCCGCCTGCGAGAAGTCGATAGTGTACTCGCGGTAAACCTGTCCGTCGAGCTGAACCACGACGTTTGAGGTGCCGCTGCCCTCGAACTTGAGGGTGCAGGTGCTGTTGTACGCGGGAATGAGCGTCTTTGACTGCGATGAGTCGATCGCGCCGTCGACGATTACGGTCATTTCAACCGAGCCCTCGACGTTTGTGGGCAGGTCGACATAAACCTCGACGCTGCGCTTGTCGCCCTTGCCCGAGCTGACAATGAGGGTTACAACCGTACCCTTGTCAACCTTGCCGTATGGCAGCGGTGACGATGCGATTACGGTGTCCTTCGGCTCCTTGCTCTCGTCGTTGTAGGTGACCTCGACAGTGAGGTTGAGCTCGTTGAGCTTTGACTGGGCGTCGCTGAGGGTCGAGCCGATGATCGCGGGGATCTCGGCGGTCTCGGCGCGCGCGCCGTTTGCGATATAGATATAAACGGTGGAGCCGATTGTCTCCTTGGCTCCCGCCGCGGGGAAGGTGTCGATTACATAGCCCTTCGGGGTCTTGGTGTTCTCAACGTAGACGACCTGAGGCATGAGGCTCTTGTCCTTCATCGCACGCACGGCTTCGCTCTCGCTGTAGTTTGTGACGAAGGGTACGCTCATTTCGGTGTCGGTGCCGTTGACTGTGAGGGTGATGGTCGAGCCGGACTTTATCTTCATCGAACCTGCAGCAGGCTCCTGAGCGATGATCGTGCCGATCTCCTTGCTCTCGTCGTACTTGCTGTTTATCTCAAAGACGAAGTTCTCGGGGTTGTCCTCCTTCGCCTGAACGAGCGTCTTGCCGACGTAGTCGGGAACCTCGACGTCCTTTGTCTGTCCCGACTGGAACGCCTGGATAAGCGCGAGCGCGAAGAACACAACGCAGACGGTTATCGCCGCGATCAGCACGCCCTTGACAACATAGAACATGGCGCCGTGCTCGACGATCACGTTCTCCTCTTCCTCAAAGTCCTCGTCCTCGACCTTGAAGCGGTTTACGCCGTTGCCCTCGTCCTTGGGTCTGTCCTTGATGTTCGAAACGTACTTTGTGGGCTCGTTGTCGACAAAGGAATTGCCGTAGTCAAATACTATCGAGGGATTTAGGCGGAAACGCTCGAGCTCGCTGAGCATTTCGGCGGCTGAGGTATAGCGGTCGGACGGCTGCTTCTGCATTGCCTTCATTGTGATCTGCTCAAGTCCTATCGGAATACCGGGGTTGACCTCGCGCGGACGCTTGGGCACGGACTGGAGCTGCATGAGCGCGACGGAAACAGCGCTGTCGCCGTCAAAGGGCAGCTTGCCTGTGAGCATCTCGTAGAGCATTACGCCGACGGAGTAGATGTCGGTCTTGCCGTCGGTAACGTCGCCTCTCGCCTGCTCGGGCGCGATGTAATGAACCGAGCCGATTGCCTGGTCGGTCATTGTGCGCGTAGCCTTGTCGGAGAAGCGCGCGATGCCGAAGTCGGTTACTTTGATCGTGCCGTCCTGCAGCAGCATGATGTTCTGCGGCTTGATGTCGCGGTGAACGATGCCGCACTCGTGCGCGTGCTGCAATGCCTTGAGTATCTGGGTGGTGAGATGGAGCACGTCCTTCCACTCGATGATGCCCTGGCGCTCGATGTACTCCTTGAGAGTTACGCCGTCGATGTACTCCATTACTATATACTGAATCATATCGCCGAAGCTCACGTCGTATACCTTTACGATATTCGGGTGCGAGAGCATGGCGATAGCCTTTGACTCGTTTTTGAAGCGGCGGATGAATTCCTCGTTGTTGAGGTACTCGTCCTTCAGGATTTTGATCGCGACCTCGCGGTCGTCCACGGTGTCGTTGCAGCGGTAGACGTTCGCCATGCCGCCGACGCCGATTAGCTCGTGAATCTCGTAGCGCCCGTCAAGACGCTTTCCGATGTACTTATCCATTTCTACGCCTTCCTTTCTCAGTAAATCACGGTGACGGTGATGTTATCGCTGCCGCCGTCCGCCTTGGCGCAGTCAACCAGCTTGTTGATAAGACTGTCGCCGCGGTTTTCATGACAGATCTTGACGATATCGCCGGTGGTGACGTGGTTCGAGAGTCCGTCGGTGCAAATCAGAAGCACGTCGCCGTAGATGAAGTTCGCCACGATGTAGTCGAGTCTGAGAGATTCCTTGATTCCCAGCGCGCGGGTAATGAAATTCTTGTTGGGGTGGTGCTGAGCCTGCTCGTAGGTGAGCTCGCCGCGGCGTACCATCTCCTGTACAACGGAGTGATCCTCGGTGAGCTGCTTGATCTTGCCGCCGCGGATAGCGTAGGTGCGGCTGTCGCCGACGTGGACTACATGAACCGTGGTGTCCTTGACAAAGACAAATTCGCAGGTGGTTCCCATGCCCGCAAGCTCGGGATCCTTTGACTGCAGCTCAAACACCGCCTTGTTCGCCTCCATGACGATCTCAGCCATGAGCTCGCCGATCTGATCCTTTGTCATGTCGGCCTTGTAGAGTGATGTGATTTTTGTGCTGATATACTCAACCGCGGTGGCGCTGGCAATGTTGCCGCCGTTGGCGCCGCCCATTCCGTCGCAGACGACCGCCCAAACGCAGCTGGGAGAAATAACTCCGAAGCGGAAGTCATCTTGATTTTGTGTTCTGACAAGACCGATGTCGCTTTTGCTGAATACTTCCAAGTTATTTATCCTCCTTTTTCAAATGTTTTCTTCTTAGCTGGCCGCAGGACGCGTTGATGTCGCTGCCGAGGGTTCTCCTCACGGTCGCGGCAATACCCCTGCCCTCCAGAATATTGACAAAAGACTGCTGTCTTTCGAGTTTACTTTTGCTGTAGCCCGTGCCTTCAACGGTGTTTACGGGAATGAGGTTGACGTGGCAGCTCATGCCGCCGAGCCTAAGAGCTAGCTCGCGCGCACATTCGTCGCTGTCGTTTACCCCGTCAATCATCGCGTACTCAAAGGTCACGCGCCTGCCCGTAGTGTCAAAATAATCGCGGCATGCCTTCAAAAGCTCGTCCATCGGGTATACCTTCGCAATGGGCATCGTCCGCGCGCGGATTTCATCATTCGGCGCGTGCAGCGACACCGCTAAATTTATCGGCAGCCCTTCCTTTGCGAGCGCGTAGATCTTCGGCACAAGTCCGCAGGTCGAGAGCGTTATGTGCCGCGCGCCGATGTTGAGGCTGTCCTCTGAATTGACAAGGCGGATAAAACGCACGACGTTGTCGTAATTGTCGAGCGGCTCGCCCATTCCCATGAGCACGATATTCGATATCCTCTCGCCTGAATCGCGCTGTGCCGCCTCTATCTGGGCGAGCATCTCGGACGCTGTCAGCGAGCGCGAAAAGCCGCTTTTGCCCGTCGCGCAGAAGGTGCAGCCCATCTTGCAGCCCACCTGTGTGGATATGCAGACAGACGTTCCGTGGCGGTAGTGCATGACCACCGATTCGACGCACTCTCCGTCTGCAAAGGCAAAAAGATACTTCACTGTTTTATCATACCTTGAAACAAACTTTTTTTCAATAGTTGCAACAGAAATGTAACAATAATTCTGTATAAAATTTTTCAAATCTGAGGGTATATTGCGCATTTCATCTGCGGAAGCGGCTCCCTTTCTGAGCCAGTCCGCAACCTGACGCGCGCGGAACTTCGGAAAGCCGTTTTCCGTTATCAGCGCGGTCAGCTCGTCGAAGTTGAGGGATTTGAGGTCGGTTTTCATCGTGACCTCCTTGTGAACGCCGCGCAGTAAAAGCCGTCGGTGTGCGCCTTGTGCGGCATGAGCGTTATCTCGTATGCCTGCTCGTCGAATGCTCTCTCAACCCCGTCGGGCAGAGTTAGCGGCACGCCCTCAAAGTCGGGGTGCTCAGAGAGGAACCTCGCGGCGATCTCGTTGTTCTCGCGAGGATTGAGCGTGCAGGTAGAGTAGACAAGCCTGCCGCCCGAAGCGAGATACTCTGCGCTGCGCTCGAGGATTTTGTACTGGAGCTGCGGCAGATCCGCGGTCAGAAGCCCGTCCTTGCAGCGGATCTCGGGCTTTCGCGAGAGGATTCCCAGTCCCGAGCACGGAACGTCGCAGAGAATCCTGTCGGCGACGGGCAGCGGCATTCCCACAGCCGCGTCACGGACGGAAGCGCGTACCGAGCCCAGCCCGAGCCTCTTTGCGCCGCTCTCCATCAGCCTGACCTTGTGGTCGTAGAGGTCAAAGGCGAGCACCTTTCCCCTGTCGTTCATGAGTTCCGCCGCCGTAAAGCTCTTGCCGCCGGGCGCAGCGCAGACGTCGAGCATTAGCTCGCGCGGCTTAGGGTCAAGGAAGCTGACGCATAGCTGCGAGGACGCGTCCTGAATGTGGAACAGTCCGTCGCGGAAAGCTCTGAGGTTCTCTATCGCGCCCGTGTTGCTCAAATAAAGCGCGCCGGGCAGAAAGGCGATTTTCTCAGCCTTTACTCCTTCCTTTTCGAGCAGGGCAATCAGGCTGCCGGCGTCGGTCTTGGTCGTGTTTACGCGCGCGCAGATCGGCGGTCTGCCGCTGAGGGATTCGAGTATTGCGACGGCGTTTAATTCTCCGTAAGAATTAATCCACAGCCGCACTAAGTCCTGCGGCGCGGAGTATTTTATGCTGTAATAATATATCTTGTCCTTATCGTCGGGCAGTCTGAACCTGACCTCGGCGCGTGAAATGCTGCGCAGAATGCCGTTGATGAAGCCCGAGGACTTCTGTAACCTGTGCTTCTTCGCGAGGTTGACGCTCTCGTTGACAGCGGCGCTGTCGGGCACCTTATCCATAAAGAGAAGCTGGTACACTCCCATGCGGAGAATCAGCTTTGTTTTTGTTTCTATTTTCCTTAAAGGAATTTTAGAGTACTGCTTGATGATGTAGTCGAGGGTAATCTGCCGCTCGAGCACTCCGTAAACAAGGGCGGAAACAAAGGCGCTGTCCACTCCGCTGAGACGGCTCTCGCGTATCGCGTTCGACAGCGCGAGGTTCGAGTACGCCTGTTCCTGTTCAATTTTAAGCAGTACGTTCAGCGCAACGTTACGTGGATTCGCCATAATATCTCCCTGTTAAATAGTATCTCCGATGTTCAGCGGGTGACCGAGAAGGTACGCCTCGGCTGTCATTCGCTTTTTGCCCTCGGGCTGCAGCTCTGTGATTTCGAGCGCACCCTCGCCGCAGGCAACGACGAACGGCTTTACGCTGAGCACTGTGCCCGGCTTGCCGCTGAGGTCGCTCAGGCGCGAGGAATGGATCTTAAGCCGCCTGCCGCCTATCTGAGCGGTCGCGACAGGCCACGGAGAGAGTCCCCTTATCTGGTTATGAAGCTGTGCCGCGGGCTTTGTAAAGTCGAGCGGACAGCGGCTTTTGTCGATTTTTGATGTATGTGTCGCGAGGGATTCGTCCTGCTTTACGGGGGTTATCCCGCCGCGCTCGAGCTTGTCGAGAGTTTCAATGATAAGCTCGCCGCCGAGGATTGCGAGTCTGTCAAACAGCTCGCCCGCGGTTTCGTTCTCACCGATCGGCGTCTCGGCGGTCAGGAGAATGTCGCCTGTGTCAAGCCCTACGTCCATGAGCATGGTCGTAACGCCCGTGACAGCCTCGCCGTCGAGGACAGCCTGCTGTATCGGTGCCGCGCCGCGGTATTTGGGCAAAAGCGAGCCGTGGATATTCACACAGCCGTATTTCGGCAGGTCGAGGACGGTTTTGGGCAGAATCTGACCGTATGCCGCGACAACGATTACATCGGGATTTAATTCCTTAAGAGAATCAAGAGCCTCCTCGGACTTCATGCTCGCGGGCTGAAAAACGGGAATGCCGAGCTTCTGCGCGCAGACCTTTACGTCCGGCGGAGTGAGAATCATCTTTCTGCCCTGAGGCTTGTCCGGCTGGGTGAAAACGCCGGCGACGGCATGCTCGGCGCAAGCCGCCAGTTTTTCGAGGGCAGGCACCGCGAAATCCGGAGTGCCCATGTAAACTATTCTCATGAGTTCTCCATTTCCTCCACTTCCTTGGGTGTGAGGATACGCTCGGCGACGTCCTTGAACACAACGCCGTTGAGGTGGTCGATCTCGTGGCAGAATGCCTTTGCGAGCAGCTCTCTGCCGTCGAGGGTGAACTCATCGCCGTTTCTGTCCTGAGCCTTGACCTTGACGTACTCGGGGCGCTTTGTGATGCCCCACTGTCCCGGGAAGGACAGGCAGCCCTCAAGACCCTCCTGCTCGCCGCTGAACGCGATGATCTGGGGGTTTACGAGCTCTATCACGCCCTCTCCGATATCGATAACGACGACTCTGCGAAGCATTCCGACCTGCGGTGCCGCAAGACCTACGCCGTTAGCCTTGTGCATGGTCTCTGCCATGTCGTCGAGAAGGGTGGCGAGCTTGTTGTCGAATTTTTCAACGGGACGGCAGCGCTTCTTGAGAATCGGGTCGCCGTCCTTAACAATATTTCTGATAGCCATAGTATCACCTTGGTTTTATAGTTGTGAATAAAAATCGGGTGCGGGTATCCCGCCCGAAATTTTCAATTTTCAATTAACAGACCAGCGCGTTCATGTCGGCGTAGGCGGTCACCTTCCGGAACTCCTTTTCCCCGCCGAAGTTGAGCAGCGCGCCTGACATCAGCGCGCGGAACTCGCGGTTGTTTCTGCATTTTATTATCAGCTTGTATCGGTATTTATTGCTCACCTTGACGACGAGCGCGGGCGACGGGCCGAGAATGCGGAGCGGCAGCTTGCTGTGTTCGCTCTGCGCAAGCCCTACGAAGATATCGAGGAACCTTGCCGCCGCGCGTAGTGTGAGCTGCTGGTTTGCGCCGACAAAGCCGACAAGACAGATATCCGCGAACGGCGGATAGAGCATCATCTCGCGCATTTTTATCTCGGTGTCGTAAATGCCGCGTAGTCCTGACGCGCCGCCATGCCGATGATCAGGTTGTCGGGCGTGTAGGACTGTATCACCGCGACGCCCTTGTCCTTGCCCCTGCCGCTTCTGCCGACTACCTGAGTTAGCAGCGAAAACGCGCGCTCGTAGCTGCGGTAGTCGTCGGCATAGAGCGCGTGATCGGTGTTAAGCACGCCGACAAGGGTCACGTTCGGAAAGTCAAGTCCC
>ONDL01000118.1 GCA_900316555.1 uncultured Eubacteriales bacterium
CCCGTCGTCACCTTTACTCAGCGGCAGCGAGCATAGGTTTGCAAGGTTAGTGATAAGGTTGCCCTTCGCGTGGTTAGGAGTGCGCAGAATGTAGCTCATACCGCCGTCTGTCAGCTCCAGCTCGACGATGATGTCCTTTTCCTTGTCAAGATAAAATTTTCCGAAATATGCCATATTTCCGCACCTCCGTTCAATTCTCTTTATCTGCCGCGTTCAGCACGACAGCCTGAGAGCCGAGCTCCTCAAAAACGCGCTCGCACTGTTCTCTTTCATAGCTTACCGTAATTCCCTCGAGCGAATCGGCGAAATAATAGTATTCATCCCGTCAGCAGCATACAGTGCTCCGTAGTCGGCCATGAGAACTCGTCGCCGATTTCGGCAGTCGCGTTCTCGTCAACATAATCCACCGTCCATGTAATAAATTCCTCTGGCAGCTCCATATCGGTCGTTACCCAAACCATCACGGGATCGTCGCGCGAGATATAACGCTCACAAAGCTCTGCGAGGGTCAGACCGCGCTCGACCTCCGCTTCGGCTTCGGAATCATTGTCTGCGAGATAATCGTTTATCGCTCGCTTGAGCACGGGGGCATATGCTCCGTAGCCGAACTCGGGCTCGCCCGCGAAGGCGCTGTTCAGATCGGGGCCGTAGTAGCCGTCGCCGTCGGAATAATTCGTGCTTTTCGGGACGTACTTTTCGGCGAATTCAAGCTCGTCTGCCTCGTAGCCGTAGTAATGCAGCAGCGTCACCGCGGCGTAGACCTCGCAGCCGGATTCGAGCTCGTCCTGAAACATCGCTTCAATATCGATTTTGTGTCCGTCGGCAGCAGGCTCGTCCGCAGTCGCGGCTGACGTCACGGGCGGCACAGTGGTTACGGGCTGAGTTGGTTCATCTTTTGTCGCGGGAACCTCGACATTCACTTCCTTCCCCGATGGACCGACAAAAGCAGGTAAGGCGGCGCAGATGAGGAACAGGACAAGCGTCAGAAACAGCACAAACACCATTCTGACTCTCCGTTTGCGAACGTAACGTTTCATCATGAACCCTCCTCTGCCGATAATAAAAATATTATATCAAAAGCTATCGGGCTTGTCTACAAAAGATATCAAAAACCTATTGACTTTTTACTTCCGCCGTGCTATAATTCTAACAATTTAATAAACTAAACCGTTGAAGCGGAGATAACGGCAATTATGCCTCTACAGAGAGCCCGCGGCGCTGAGAGCCGGGTGAGAAACAGCTTGTCAAATGGACCGCGGAGGGCGCAGTCAAACGTGTTTTTCGCACGGAGTATTCTGCGACGTTGAAGGCAGACGTGATTTGCCGGGGATATGCAGGTATCCCGCTAAGCGCACGGGTCGTTCCGTGAAATTAAGGTGGCACCGCGGATAATTTTGTTATTCGTCCTTAACAGAGCTTGTATCTGTTAAGGATTTTTTGTTTTTTAGGAGGTCATTATGATGAAGGTCTTACCCACGCTTTCCGAAGCAATGGAAATCGCGGCAAACGGCAAATACGACGTACTGCCGCTGAGCTGCGAGCTGCTCTCGGACTTCACCACCCCGATCGAGGCGATGAGAATACTCAAGGCGGTATCGACGCACTGCTACATGCTCGAATCCGCTCAGGCAAATGACCGATGGGGACGCTACACCTTCCTCGGCTTTGACCCGAAAATGGAAATCACCTGCATCGACGGCGAAATGAAGGCAGGCAATACCGTTATGCATACCGACAACCCGTCAGACTATCTCCGCTCGCTTTTGGCGAAATACAAGAGCCCGCGCTTTGATTACCTTCCGCCGTTCACAGGCGGTTTGGTAGGCTACTTCTCCTACGACTACCTCGGCTACAGCGAGCCCAGCGTAAAGCGCGAGGTCGAGGACAGCGAGGCGTTCAAGGACGTCGACCTCATGCTCTTCGACAAGGTCATCGCCTTTGACAACGTGCGGCAGAAAATCATTCTTATCGCAAACATGCGCATTGAGGACGGCAGCGACGGCTACAACAGAGCCGCCGCAGAGCTGCAGAAGCTCGCCGACCTGCTCAAGAACGGCAAAAAGTCTCAGGAAAAGAGCGGCAGGCTCAAGGGCGAGGTCACACCGCTGTTCAATAAGGAAGAGTACTGCGCGATGGTCGAACGCGCGAAGAACCATATCCGCGAGGGCGATATCTTCCAGATCGTGCTCTCAAACCGCCTGAGCGCACCGTTTGAGGGCAGCCTGCTCAACACCTACAGAGTGCTGCGAACGATCAACCCCTCGCCGTATATGTTCTACTTCTCGGGCACGGACGTCGAGGTCGCGGGAGCT
>ONDL01000054.1 GCA_900316555.1 uncultured Eubacteriales bacterium
TGACGTTCAACAACGTCTCTCTCACAGCGTCGAACACGCAGAAGAACAGCGGCAAATCCCCCTGGTATCAGGCAGTCATGCTCTATCAGTCCATGTCCGGTGACGCGGACGACGGCACCGCCTCCTTTACCGCGCGCGGCGGCAGCATCACGAATCTGAACGGCGATATTTTCTTTGTCAACAACACCAGCGCCGTCATCAATCTCACCGCCACCCGGATCGTCAACGACGATCCCGACGGCGTCTTCCTCCGCGCCGCCGCGGCAGGCTGGGGCAAGGAAGGCTCAAACGGCGGTCAGGTGACTCTCAATGCCGAGAAGCAGACGATAAACGGCGATATGCTCGTAGACAGCGTATCCACGCTTAACCTGTATCTCAAGAGCGGCTCTAACTTTACGGGCGCGATCAATCCCGACGGTGCCGAGGGCAGCGTTTATGTAGAGGTCGAGAAGGGTTCCACATGGACTCTCACAGCCGATTCCTATATTTCATCGCTCACCTGCGACGCGGATTCGATCAACCTCAACGGTCACAAGCTCTATGTAGACGGCAAGGAATACACAGAGGGCACAGCATCTCAGGGTGAAGCGATCGAAATTAAGGTTTCAACTTCATCGGGCGGCCATGAAGCGCCTCCCGACGGCGGCGGTGCTCCCGGCGGAAACAAGCCCGAAGGCAATCCGCCCGCAAAGCCCGATTGACAGGCAAAAAATAACCGCAGTCCGTATAGGGCTGCGGTTTTCGTCTGTATTATTCGCTTGTCTGTAGCTTTTTGAGCTGATCGGATAGCTTTTTTGATTGCCTATATTTTTGAAGCCACATGATAAGCAGCGCGAGGATATAGATTACCAGCACGACCGCTCCGAGGATTACATAGAACAGCAGCGCGGGAATGCTGTCGTCGTCGGGCGGCGAAATGATAAAGAGAATAATGCACTCGATCAGCACAAGCTCGATCGCCTTTCGGATAATAAACTGACCGAGCGTCGGTTCTTTTCTGAAGAAGCTAACGCAGGTGGGCAGTACGCACAATCCCGCGAATGCCATCGGGCCGAAAAGCTGGTAGTAGTGAAGCTCTTCCGCGGGAGCGATGACCGCTCCGATTATGGCGCTTGCCGCGAGGATCAGCGTTGTCAGCAGAAAGAACAGCTGGACACGCGATATCAGAAATTCTTTTATGGTCAAATCAACTTTCTCCTTTCAGGGCTTTTTTCAGCTCGGGAACGTATTTCCTCGAAATAATGACCTGCTCTCCTGAAAACAGCACTGCGGTGAAGCGGCTGTTCAGAGCGGGCTTGATAGAGCTGACCTTCATCAGATTGAGCAGCACGGATTTCGATACTCTGAGGAAATGCTTTTCTCTGAGTATTTCCTCAAGCTCGTACAGCTTCTGCTTTGTTTCATATTCGCGGTTTTTGCAGTATATGAAGGTCTTGTTGTCCACCGATTCGATATAGAATATATCAGATACAGCGATCTCATACATTCTGTCGTCGGCGGTGCCCGTAAGCTGTCCTTGCCTTGATTTGACAAAGGCAACTATCTCGCGCACTTCGTCGCTGATTTCGTGACAGCGGATTTCGAGTATTTCGGGTTTGTCGCGTTCAATTCTGGTGATCTTTGTTTGCATAATTAGTACTGAGCCTGAAAGTCAAGCGTTCCCTCGTTTTTGAGATAATAGTTAAGCCACTCAAGTGTGATCTCGTTAGTTTTTGTCATGCATTCCTTGGTGTCGATGTTGCCGTGACCGAGCATTGAGCCCAGGAACGGAGAGAGCAGAGGCAGGTCGGTGAAGTCCATGTGACCGGCGTGTTTGAAGGTAACTAATTTGCCGTCCTTCGCGTTATTTACAAAGTCCCCGGTTATGTTCACGTAAGCGCCTTCCTCGACGTTTTCGCCGTTGGAAAAGACGAGAACAGGAACGGGATAAGGAGTGTCGTTAGGAACGCATTTGCCGTTTTTGATTTCGACAACCTCTCCGAGAACCGTGCCGTCAAAGTCAATAACCGCGTCAATATCATCGCGTTCTCTGCCGAGAGCAATGCCTGTCGCGCCGCCGAGGGAGTGACCCATGCAGCCGATTTTGTCGGTGTCGGTCATCGCGAGGACGTTGAGTACAGCGTCGCTGTTCTCGCTGTGCCAGGCTGTGCCGAGTGTGCCGCTTTTCTTAGCCGCTTCAATCGTGTCAAGGACAAAGTTGCCGTCTGCGATCCTCAGCTCCATCCAGCTCTTTGTACCCTCATAAACCTCCTCGTTGCTCACGTCATCACCGCCGCCGATTACCATAGCTTCGTTAATGAAATCCTGATCTACGGTAATAATCTTGCCGTCGGTGTCCTTTGTAAAGAACGCGTGGTGCGGGTGGTCTAGAGCAACTACGACATAGCCGTTGCTCGCAAGTTCACGGTAGGTGGAGAAATTGCTCTGGTAGTATCCGAAAGCGCCGTGTGAGAACACAACGAGAGGGAAGGAGCCTTCGGCGTTTTCCGGATAGAAGAAGTGCACGGGAACCTCGCGGAAGGAACCGTCGTTTTCAAAGGTATCGGGTCTGCTTTCGTCTACGAGAATTGCGTCCGTTGTGCCGACATTGAATTCGCCGGTTGTAGGCAGTCCGCCGTAGTTCGCGAAGATGAACGAGGGCACGAGAGCGAACGCGATAAGCATAATCGATACAATGCAGTTTACAACGCTGCCTGCCTTTTTCTTTTTGCCTGTTGCCTTGTTTCGCTTGATGAGCCACATGATTCCTGCGAAGAGGAAGCGGACGGCTAGGATTCCCATTGCGAAGAAGAACCGCCATTTCAGGTTCGTAGCGGGTACGAGAATGATACCGAGCATCAGCGCGGCCTCAGCCGTTCTTATGACAGCGCGGTTTTTGAGCCATGCCGCTTTTTCGCCGAACCTTGTGAACGTCAGCACCACAAGCGCGATTTCAGCCAGCGCGAAAATTATCAGAAAAATAAGTCCCATAATCAATCAACCTTTCGTTTTTGTTATGGCAACAGTATAGCGCGGCAAATGAAAATTGACAACAGTTTTGGCGGTGAAATGCAGAAATCCGAAGTAAGTTGCAGTTTTTGATTATTTTTATTTATCGGCTTTGTTGAAGAATCGCGGCAGGTCAAAGAATCCGCCGAGCGCCGAAGCGCCGAGCATGACGGGAACAAACTGCCACGGAAACAGAATCAGGAGCAGCAGAGTCACCGCGACAGGCTTTTTCATAATACTGCCGAGCAGCGCCGCCGTGACAACAGCCATGCACATTCCGGGGTCAATTCCGATTATCATTGAGAACGCGTAGCCCGCGGCGATTCCCGAGAAGATAACGGGGAAGAAGTGTCCGCCCTTAAGCCATGACGCGATACATACATTTGTCAGGAACAGCTTTGCGACGGCGATGATCAACAGTGTGACTATGCCGATAGTCTTTCCGTCGCTCAGTATTTTCTCGATTTCATGCTCGCCCGAGAACATTGTGAGAGGCAGCAGAGTGCCGATTATTCCGAGCGCCAGACCGCCGATCGCGCAGCGGATAATGACGTTTTTGACAAGTCCGAGCAGAAAGTGCGTGATTTTTTCAAACGCCAGAAACAGCACGCCCATTACTACTCCGACGAGTGTCAGCACGAGTCCCCAGAGCAAATCTGTAAGCTCAATTCCGTTAAATTCGATTGCGGGGAAGCCTGTGCTTCCTCCCGTCAGCTTGTTCAGAAGAATGAATATGCCGAACGAGCTGAGGATAGCCAGAATATACAGCACTGTTTTTGACGCCTTAGGCAGCTTTGTGTCAGCCTCACCCTCGAGCGGTTCAACGAATCCGAACATCGGTGAGCGGAATATCGTTCCGAGTGTCGCGCTCGCGCCGATGGAGGCAAGGTCGCTGGCTTCCTTGTAGTAGCGCTTGAGCTTGTCGCCGACCCAGCAGCACAAGCCGACGATCACACCCGTCAGGCCTGCCTCGGGACCGATTGCCGCGCCGATAAGCAGCGGCAGCAGCGCCGCGATCAACACTATGAGCAGGTTGTTGTACGGATAGCGGCCGTTCTTCTTGAGCTTTCCGAGCACCATGCCGAGCTCTTCGGGGTAGTCGCCGAATTTGCTTTTGTACAGTCCTATCAGCAGCGAGCCGATAAGACAAACGCCGACGGTATAAAAAGGTATGCTGAATTGCGAGGGCAGAAAATCCCAGAGAAATCCGATTCCGAGGTTCATCACCCTCAGAAACGCCCAGACGATCGCTCCTGTTATTACGCCCAGCAGAACGGTGTAGAGCATTCCGATCAGCTTGTTTTTCAGTCTTGCCATAAACTATCCCTCTTTTTTCACCACAGACAAAGCTGCTCTGCGGCGTTCTTTTCCTCAAATTTACGCAGATACTCAAAGATTTGATCGTTGCTGTGAAGAATTCCGTTCTCCTCACAGATTCGGTGAAACAGCCGCATAAGTTCTGTACTTCGCGGACTGTCAACCATATAATTGTTTCCGTACTCGCGGATATATCTTTCCTTAAGACGCGGAAAATGAATATCGAGCTGCCTGTAAAAATACTCGCGGTTGCCTTCGCGCAGAGTCAGTCCCATTCCGAAACACAGCACACCCCTGACGCCTGCCTCAACGCACATTCCGAGAATTGTCCTGATGTTTTCTTCCGTGTCGTTGATAAACGGCAAAACAGGGCACAGCCACACCACTGTCGGAATACCCGCGTCGCGGAGAGCTTTCAGCGCTTCAAACCTCTCATTTGTAGTGCTGACGTTTGGTTCGATAATCCTGCACAGCTTTTCGTCAGCCGTCGTCAGCGTCATCTGTACAACTGCCTTTGTCTTTTCGTTGATTTGTCTGAGAATATCCAGATCCCTCAGCACAAGATCAGATTTCGTCTGAAGTGCAACGCCGAAGCCGTATTTTTCAATGAGCAGAAGGGCTTTACGGGTGTATCCGAGATTTTTTTCGAGCGGGAGATACGGGTCTGTCATCGCGCCTGTGCCAATCATGCAGCGCTTTCTTTTTCGCCTGAGAGCGGCTTCGAGCAGCTCGAGCGCGTTTTCCTTGACCTCGATGTCCTCGAAGTCATGATTCATCTGATAGCATTTGCTGCGCGAGTCGCAGTATATGCAGCCATGCGAGCAGCCGCGGTATAGGTTCATTCCGTTGCTTGGAGAAAGGATACCCATCACCTTAACGTAATGCATTTTATTTCTTCCTCTTTTTAGGCGCGGGCAGCTCGTCCGCCACGGCGTTGAGCAGCTTTTCCATCAGTTCGCTGTCTTCGGGGTCGGTGATGAGCAGCATTTCCTTTGCGCCGGGGTACGGCTCCTCATACGGAGCGTCGGGAAGAAGCTCCTTTGCGGACTTTGTGGGCTTGACGAGAAAGCGGTTGTCGTAGATACCGCCGATAACCTTGCCCTTGTTGTAAATGACGTATTCGCCCATCATCGCGCGGTGAGAAATCTCGTCCATTCCGCTGAGCTGGTCGACTATGTACTGCAGATATTCCTTAGATGTAGCCATAAAGATTCTCCTTGCCGTGTGTTTATAAATCAATATTACCACGTAAGAGAATTTTAAGCAATATAAAAATGTTAAAGATTGCAGAAACTGATACTTTTTATTGATTATCGCAAATAAATATTGTATAATGAAATTGCAGCAATGCAATATCTTCAGAAAGGTTGAGTTACTATGGCATTCGGAGTAAAAGTTAAAACAGTAAAAACCTCAAACAAGTACACAATCGAATCTTTTTACGAGGCGATCAAGGACAAGAAGTTTACCGCGGGTGAGCCTTCTCTCACAAAGCACGGTCTTGTATATGTAATCACTTTCCCTGCACTTGACAGCAGAAACCAGGTATGGATCATGCGCACAGGCTTCGGTCAGGAATCAAACAAGTTCCAGGTTCAGAAGCAGGAGCAGGCAGGCATGGGCAACATGATGTCCAACGCTGCTCTCGACGGCCTTACAAAGGGCTGGGCAGGCGTCGGCAAGGTATTCGGCAGCAACGCCAAGGAGTGCGAGAAGCTCGTCGAGGTAACAGCTCAGGAGCTCAACGCTCTCGGACTTTAATTGATTCGCGTTAAAAGGGCGGTGAAAACCGTCCTTTTTCTTTATATAGTCCTTATTCCATTGACACGGCATAAAATTATGGTATAATCGGTAAGGATAGCATTCTGCGGAAGCTATACCTGCAAACTGATACTTTTATTGCGAGAATGTGAAATATGTGTGTAAAGGAGATTTTAGAGTGAAGAACACAGTTTTAACATTGCAGCAGGCAAAAAACGAAAACAGGAAGATAACAATGCTGACCGCCTATGATTATTCCACGGCGCGCCTTATCGACGAGGCAGGCGTGAATATGATTCTTGTCGGCGATTCTCTCGGCAACGTCATGCTTGGCTACGAGGATACGGTATCCGTTACGATGGAGGACATGATCCACCACGGAGCGGCAGTTGCGCGCGGAGCGAAAAACGCCATGGTCGTGGTCGATATGCCGTTTATGTCATACCAGACGAGCGTATATGATGCTGTTGTCAACGCGGGCAGACTGATGAAGGAAGCGAGAGCCAATGCGGTAAAGCTAGAGGGCGGCGTTGAAGTAGCGGAGCAGATAAAGGCGATCGTTGCGGCAGGCATACCCGTTGTAGCGCATATCGGACTGACCCCGCAGTCGATAAACGCCTTCGGCGGCCACAAGGTTCAGGGCAAGACGGAAGCGGCGGCTAAGAAGCTGATCGAGGACGCTCTGGCGGTAGAGGCGGCAGGCGCGTTCTCTGTTGTGATCGAGGGCGTACCGGCAAAGCTCGCGACGCTCATCACGGGAAAGCTTACTATTCCAACCATCGGCATCGGCGCGGGAGCGGGCTGTGACGGTCAGGTGCTTGTATATCAGGATATGCTCGGAATGTATTCCGACTTTACACCCAAATTTGTCAAGAAATTCGCGAACGTCGGCGAGGTTATGAAGGCGGCGTTCGAGCAGTATATAAACGAGGTACAGAGCGGCGTGTTCCCGTCACAGGAGCACTGCTACGCGATCGACGACAAAATTATCGAAAAGCTCGGCTGAGGAGGACAGACGCATGATATTAGCGAGAACAGTTAACGAAGTAAAGGCGCAGGTGCGCGAATGGAAAAGTCAGGGTCTGAGCGTCGGTCTTGTACCCACAATGGGATATCTGCACGAGGGACATCAGAGTCTTATAAAGCGCGCGGTTGCCGAGAACGACAGGGTAGTCGTCAGCGTGTTCGTAAATCCGATCCAGTTCGCTCCGAACGAGGATCTTGAAACCTATCCGCGCGATCTGGAGGCTGACTGCGCGCTCTGCGAGAGCACAGGCGCGGCGATGGTTTTCCACCCCGAGCCCGAGGAGATGTACGGTGACGACTTCACCACCTTTGTCGATATGACAGGCGTTACAAAGGAGCTGTGCGGCAAGAGCCGTCCGACCCATTTCAGGGGCGTTTGCACGGTTGTTAACAAGCTCTTCAATATCGCGATGCCCGACAGGGCGTACTTCGGTCAGAAGGACGCTCAGCAGCTCGCGGTAATCAGACGCATGGTGCGCAACCTAAACATGAACCTCGAGGTAGTCGGCTGTCCGATTATCCGCGAATCGGACGGACTCGCCAAGAGCTCGCGCAACACATACCTTTCACCCGAGGAGCGCAAGGCGGCGCTCGTGCTGAGCAAGGCGATTTTCATGGGTGAGCGTATGATCAAAGACGGCGAGCATGACGGAGAAAAGGTGCTTTCAGCCATGAGAGAGCTGATAGAGTCCGAGCCGCTCGCGAGAATCGACTATGTAGAGATGGTCAAGTGGGATTCGATCGAGATCCACCACAAAGTCGACGGGCCCGTACTCGTTGCAATTGCGGTATATATCGGCAAAACCAGACTGATTGACAACTTTATCGCGGAATAAGGAGCAAAATGAATATTACATTACTTAAAGGAAAGATTCACCGCGCGACGGTGGTTCAGGCTGAACTCGACTATGTCGGCAGCATCACGGTTGACGAGGAGCTGATGGAAGCGGCGGGAATCATCGAATACGAGCAGGTGCAGATCGTCGATGTGAACAACGGCAGCCGCTTTTCGACCTACGTGATCGCGGGCGAGCGCGGCAGCGGCATGATTTGCCTTAACGGAGCCGCGGCGCGTCAGGTAAGCGTCGGCGACAAGATCATCATTATGTGCTATGCTCAGATGACCCCCGAGGAAGCGGCGGCGCATTCACCAAAGGTGGTTTTCGTCGACGACAATAACCGCGTTTCCAAAATCACGCGGTACGAAAAGCACGGCAAGCTGTGCGATATGTAAGGAGCCGCCATGTTAAAAGGAAAAACAGTTGTTCTCGGCGTTACGGGCAGTATCGCAGCGTATAAAATCGCGAATCTCGCGAGCAGTCTTGTTAAGCTGCACGCCGACGTTCACGTGATAATGACGAAGAATGCGACGAATTTTATCAACCCGATCACCTTTGAAACGCTCACAAAAAACAAGTGCATGACCGACACCTTCGACCGCAACTTCATGTATAACGTGGCTCACGTTTCCATTGCCGACAAGGCGGACGTAATGCTTGTTGCACCCGCATCTGCGAATATAATAGCAAAGATGGCGCACGGAATCGCCGACGATATGCTCAGCACGACGTATCTCGCAATGAAATGCCCCGTTATAGTGTCGCCCGCGATGAACGTGAATATGTTCACAAATCCCGTTGTTCAGCGCAATATAAAAACGCTTGAGGAGTTCGGCGTAACAGTCATTCCGCCCGACAACGGCTACCTCGCCTGCGGATACACGGGAGCAGGTAAAATGCCGTCCGAGCTGGTTTTGCTCGATTATATTCTCCGCGAAACCGCAAAGGAGAAGGATCTGGCAGGGAAGAGGGTTCTCGTCACAGCGGGCCCGACAAGAGAGAGTATTGACCCTGTCCGCTTTATCACAAATCACTCCACAGGCAAGATGGGCTACGCCGTGGCGCGTCAGGCCATGCTCAGAGGCGCCGAGGTAACTCTTGTCAGCGGTCCCGTCAGTATTGACCCTCCGCCGTTTGTGAGAGTCGTAAATGTTTCGAGCGCTAAGGATATGTTTGAAGCCGTCAAGGTGAACTTCGCTGACGCGGATATCATCATCAAGACCGCCGCTGTCGCAGATTACACTCCCGAAAGCACTGCGGACGAGAAGATAAAGAAATCCGATGGAAGTCTTTCAATTCAGATGAAGCGCACGGCGGATATCCTCAAATGGCTCGGTGAGAACAAGCGCGACGGTCAGGTGCTCTGCGGCTTCTCTATGGAAACCGATAATATGCTCGAGAACTCGCGCGCCAAGCTGCAAAAGAAAAACGCCGACCTGATTGCGGCGAATTCACTTAGAGATGAAGGCTCGGGCTTCGGCACGGACACAAACCACCTTGTGCTGATTAAGCGCGACGGAGTGACTGACCTGCCGCTTCTGTCAAAATCTGACGCGGCTGACAGACTCCTCGACGAGCTTTTGACTATGTGCAGATAAAAATTAAGCCATATCGCGAAAAACGCGGTATGGCTTTTTCTGTTCGGCAGCTGCCGTTTTTTATTTATGTATATACATTC